>VGCQ01000032.1 GCA_016870055.1 Alphaproteobacteria bacterium
CCGCCCTCGTAGTACACGACGAGGTCGGGTCTGAGCGGCAGCACCTCCGTGCGGACCACGGCAGCAATGTCGGTCGACACGATGCTTTCGCGGCCGGCGTTCAGTGCCTCGAAGCGGACGTCGAGTTTTTTCGACCGGGCCCAAAGATTCAGCCAGTAGCCGACCAGTTCGGGATAGGAGAAGGGCAGGTGCGGGCCGCCCAGGGTCGTCGAGGCGCCGACGAACACGATGCGGATCGCGCGCTCGCCGCGCGGCACGTCGATCGGTGGGCCGCGCCAGCCCATCTGGTTGGTCACCAGGCGGTTGGGCAGGGTGACGTCGGGCAGATAGCGATAAGGCGGCGTCGGCTGGCCGTCGGGCGGATCGTAGACCCAGAGCTGGCCCGGCGCGTGGCGCAGGAAGGGGTGCTTGCACGGATCGCCGCCGATGAAGGCCGAGTTCCATGCCTTGAAGACGTCGGGCGGGCGGAAGTCGAGGCCGCCGACCGGGTTCTGCTCGATGTGGCGGAACAGCCGCTGCCACTCGTCGGTCACGGCGCGTCGGTTGGGCAGCGGCGGCGGATCGTCGAAGAACCATTGGCGCTCGACGCCGGGCGTCAGCGGGATGCGATCGAGCTGCGCGGCGCTGACCGTCGCGCCGTCGGCCGGGTTGCCGAGCGGCATGGCGAGCACCGGGTAGCCGTCGATGTAGCGGACGACGGCCTCGGCCACGGCGACGCTCAGCACGATCGACAGGACGACGAGCAGGACGTTCTTCAGGGCAGGGCGCTCCGGCGGACACCTCGCCATCGGCGAGAAGGAGGAAAGCTCGAGATCAAGTCGGCGTCGGCGCAGCCTTCGCCGCCTTGAGCGGCTTGCGGTGCTCCTCGAAGCGCTGCAGCACCGCGAAGAACGACGGCACGAACAGCACGGCGAGGCAGGTCGAGGCGATCATGCCGCTGAACACCGCGAGGCCGAGCGAGATGCGTGCGTTGGCGCCGGCGCCGGTCGCCGTCACCAGCGGCACCACGCCCAGGATGAAGGCGAACGAGGTCATCAGGATCGGCCGGAAGCGGGTGCGGGCGGCTTCGACCGCGGCCTCGATGATGTCCTTGCCGTCGATCAGGCGTCGTTCACGCGCGACCTCGACGATCAGGATGGCGTTCTTGGCGCTGAGCGCGATCAGCAGCATCAGGCCGATCTGGGTGTAGAGGTTGTTGGCCAACCCCAGCGAACCGAGCGCAATGGCCGGGCCGACCAACGACAGCGGCACGGCCAGGATCACCGACAACGGCGCGATCCAGCTCTCGTACTGCCCGGCGAGGCAGAGATAGACCAGGATGATGGCGAGCGCGAACACGTAGGTCAGCTGGTTGCCGACCAGGTTCTCCTGGTAGGACATCGCCGTCCATTCGTAGCCGGTGCCCGGCGGCAAGGTCGCCTTGGCGACCTGATCCATGAGATCGATCGCCTCGCCCGAGCTGAAACCCGCGGCCGGCGCGCCGATGATCGCGGCGGAGGGATAGAGGTTGTAGAGGCTGATCAGCGGCGGGCCCACCGCTTCGCGCAACTCGGCGAGCGCACCGATCGGCACCATCTTGCCGTCGATGTTCTTGACCTGCAGCTGGAGGATGTCCTCCGGCTTGGTGCGGTAGGGCGAGTCGGCCTGCAGGAAGACCATCAGGCTCAGCCCGAACTTGTTGAAGCGGTTGACGTAGGCCGAGCCGAGGTACGAGGACAGCGTCGTGAAGACTTCGCCGATCGACACTTTCAGCGTCTCGGCCTTCGAGCGGTCGACGTCGACGCGAACGTGCGGTGCGCCGGCGCGGAACGACGTCACGAGGTTGGCGAGGCCCGATTGGGTGTTGGCGGTCGCGATCAGGTTCTGGGTGGCGTTCTGCAGCTTGATGTAGTCGAAGCTGCCGTCCTTCTGCTCGACCTGCATCTGGAAGCCACCGGCGTTGCCGACGCCTTGGATGGCCGGCGGCACCAGCGGAAAAGCACGCCCGTCGGACAGTGACTGCACGGCCTGGCCGATATGCATGACGAGCGAGCGCAGGTCCTGGCCATCCTTCTTCAGCCGCACGCCCCAGTCGTCGAAGATGACGTAGGCGACGCCGGCATTGGCCAGCATGGAGTTGCTGTCGAGCACCGACATGCCGCTCAGCGCCACCACCTTGTCGACGCCGGGCGTCGCCATGGCGATCTTGGTGATCTCGGCCATGGCGGCGTCGGTGCGCTCCAGCGAGGCGCCGTCCGGCAGTTGCAGGCCGACCAGCATGTAGCCCTGGTCCTCGTTGGGAATGAACGCCGTCGGCAGGCGCGCTACGCCCCAACCGCCGATGCCGGCGACGATCAGGGCGATGACCATCATGAGCGCGCTACGGTTGGCCATCTTGCCGATCACCCAGGCATAGCCGTCCTCCATGCGGCCGTAGACCTTGTTGAAGCCGCGGAAGAAGGCGTTGCGCTTCTCGGGCGGCACCGCAGGCTTCAGCCACAGCGCGCATTGCGTCGGTTTCAGGGTCGCGGCATTGACCGCGCTGATGAAGGCGGTGGCGGCGATCACCAGCGCGAACTGGGCGAACATCTGGCCGGTCAGTCCGGGCACGAAGGCAGCCGGCAGGAACACCGACATCAGCACCAGGGTGATGCCGATCACCGGCCCGAACAGCTCGCCCATCGCCTTGATGGCGGCGTCGTGCGGGCTCATGCCGCGCTCGATGTGATGGGCGACGCCCTCGACGATGACGATGGCGTCGTCGACCACGATGCCGATCGCCAGCACGATGCCGAACATGGTCGTGGTGTTGATGGTGAAGCCGAGCGCCGCCATGGCGGCGAAGGCGCCGATGATGGTCACCGGAATGGTCGTGGCCGGCACCAGCATGGCGCGCCAGTCCTGGAGGAACAGCACGATGACGACCAGCACCAGGATGCCGGCCTCGATCAGGGTCACGAACACTTCCTTGATCGAAGCGTTGACGAACCGGGTCGTGTCGAACGGCACCTCGTAGGTCAGGCCCTTGGGGAACGCCTTGGACAACTCGGCCATCTTGGCGTTGACGCGCTTGGCGACATCCAGCGCATTGGCGTCGGGCAGTTGGTAGATCGCGATGGCGGCGTCGGGCTTGCCGTTCAGCTTCGACGTCATCGTGTAGGTCTGGGCGCCGAGCTCGACCCGCCCGATGTCCTTCAGCCGCAGGATGCGTCCGCCATTGCCCTGGGCGCTCTTGACGATGATGTTGCTGAACTCTTCCGGCGTGCTCAGCCGGCCCCGGATGTCGACGGTGAACTGGAAGTCCTGCCCTTTGGGCGCCGGCGGGGCGCCGACCTGGCCGGCGGTGACCGGCTGGCTCTGCTCCTGGATGACGCGGCTCACGTCCGACGGCGTCAGCCCGTAGGTGTAGAGCTTCTGCGGATCGAGCCAGACGCGCATCGAATACTCGCCGATGCCGAGCACCTGGGTGTTGCCGACGCCGGGCAGGCGTGACAGCTCGTTGATCAGGTTGATGGTGGCGTAGTTCGCCATGTACAGGCTGTCGAACGACGAATCCGGCGAGGTCAGCGAGACGATCTGCAGGATCGCGGTCGACTTCTTCTGGACGATGACGCCCTGCGCCTGCACCGGCAGCGGCAGCGACGCCATCGCGGCGCTGACCTTGTTCTGGACCAGGACCTGAGCGAAATCGAGGTTGGTGCCGATCTCGAAGGTCACGGTCAGCGTGTAGGTGCCGGCGTCGGTGCTGTACGACTGCATGTAGATCATGCCTTCGACGCCGTTGACCTGCAGCTCGATCGGCAGTGCCACGTTGTCGACGACGGTCTTGGCGCTGGCGCCGGGGTAGGTCGTCGTGACCTGCACGGTCGGTGGCACGATGTTGGGATACTGCGCCACCGGCAGGGTGACGAGCGCCACCGCGCCCAGGATCACGATGACGATCGCCAGCACGTTGGCGAGCACCGGCCGGTTGATGAAAAACTCGGAGATCATCGCTCGCGGACCCGGTGCTACTTGGTCGTCGAAATGTTCGCGCTTGCCGGCGGCAGTGGAATCGTCTCCAGCTTCGGCACGACCTTGCCGCCGGGCACCGCCCGCCCGCTGGTCGTCAGCACGACCCGGTCGTCGGCGTTCAGTCCCTTGCTGATCACCCGCAAGCCGCCGGGCAGCAGCTGGCCCTGGGTGATGCGCCGCTGTTGCACGACGTTGTCCTTGTCGACGACCAGCGCATAGCGGCCGGACTGGTCCTCGGCGATGACCCGGTTGGGGATCAGGAGGACGGACTGCGAGCCCAGGCCCTGCGGTACCCTGATGCGAACGAAGTAGCCCGGCAGCAGGTCGCGGTTGGGGTTCTGGAACAGGCCGCGCACCAGGATGGTGCCGGTCTGCGGGTCGATCTCGGGCGAGACGTAGTTGAGGAAGCCCTTGTGCGGGTAGCCTTCCTCGTTCATCAGCCCGATGTCGAGCGGCACCTTGCTCAGCTCCTCGACGCTGATGCGTCGGTTCTGCAGGTTCTGCCGGATCTTGAGAATGTCCTGCTCGCTCATGTTGAATTCGACGTAGATCGGATCGAGCTGAACGATGGTCGCGAGCTTGGTGGCGACGCCGTTGCCGACCAGCTCGCCGACCGAGACCAGGTGCTTGGTGACGATGCCGTCGAACGGCGCCTGCACCGTCGTATAGCCGAGATTGGTCTGGGCAATGGTGAGGTTGCCCTCGTTGTTCTCGACGTTGGCGCGTGCCGAATCGCGCTTGGCCTTGGCCTGGTCGTAGACGTTCTGCGCCGACACGTTCTGGCGCAACAGCGTCTCTTGGCGGGTGAACTCGGCCTCGGCCTGGACGAGCTGGGCTTTGGCCGAATCGAGGCCGGCTTCGGCCTCCTTGACCTTGGCCTTGTACATGACCTGTTCGATGATGAAGAGCGTGTCGCCCTTCTTCATATAGGCGCCGTCGGTGTAGTTCTGCGACGTCAGGAAGCCCTCGACGCGGGCCACCAGATCGACCGTGTTGAACGCCACGGTGTTGCCGGTCAGCTCCTCGTACGGGGCGTAGTCCTGCTTGAGCGGGTTGGCGACGCTGATCTCGGGCGGCGGCGGCGGTTGGAACTTGTTATCGGGTTTGCAGGCGGCCAGGGACGCAGCCAGGGCGGCGGCCAGCAGTGGCAGCAGGATCAGGCTGCGAGTCATGTTCCGACGACGCTCCGCAGGGTTGCCATGGAAAAGCGTTACCGCATCCCACTCCGGAACGCCACCGTCGCGGTTCCGGCCGGACCCAGGGTCGTGCGGTCATGGTCGCGCCGCGCCGGCTTTTTGCATCGCTTGCCAGATCGTGGCGGGCGTTGCCGGTCCGTCGAAGCCCTCGACGCCCAACGGCGCCAGGGCATCGAGGATGGCGTTGGCGATGGCCGGGAAGGCGGCGATGGCGCCGGCCTCGCCGCAGCCCTTCACGCCCAGTGGGTTGGTCGTGCACGGTGTGCCGTTGAAGCCGAGGTCGAACGGCGGCAGGTCGTCGGCGCGCGGCAGGGCGTAGTCCATGAACGAGCCGGCGAGCATCTGGCCCGAGCCGGGATCGTAGGTCGCCCGTTCGAGCAACGCCTGGCCCGCGCCCTGCGCCATGGCGCCATGGGCCTGGCCGGCGGCCACCATGGGATTGACCAGCACGCCATAGTCGTCGATGGCGCTATAGCGGACCAGCGCGACTGCGCCGGTATCGCGATCGATCTCGACCTCGACCACGTGGGTTCCGTTCGGGAAGGTGAGGTGCTCGCGCTTCCACAGATGATAGGTGTCGATCGGCTTGCCCTGCTCGCGTCCGATCGCCGCGATCTCGATGAGACCGACCGCGCGGTCGGTCCCCGAGACCACGAACCGGCCGTCCACGAAGCGGATGTCGGCTTCGGCCGCCTCCAGCGCGTCGGCGGCGAGTGCGGTGCCTTTGGCGATGATCTCGTCGGCGGCGCGCCACATCGCCGTGCCGCCCATGTAGGTGGCGCGCGAGCTGCCGTGGCCGCCGCCGGCTGCGATCAGGTCGGTGTCGCCCTGGCGAAGCCGGATGCGATCGTTGGCGATGCCCAAGCGATGAGCCAGGATCTGCGGGAAGGTGGTCTCGTGACCCTGGCCGATATGCTGGGTGCCGGTGATCAGCGACACCGTGCCGTCGGCCTCGAAACGCACCTCGACGTTCTCTTCGGGCGGCCCACCGGTGCCCTTGATGTGATAGGCGAAGCCCAGACCGCGCAGCTTGCCTCTGGCCGCACTCTGTCGCCGCCGCGTCGCGAAGCCCACGACATCGGCGTGGGCCAGCGCCTTGTCGAACGTCTCGGCGAAGGTGCCGCTGTCGACCTGGAAGCCGAAGGCGTTGGTCATCGGCATGGCCGCGGCCGGCACCATGTTGCGCCGCCGCAGCTCGGCCCGATCGATGCCGGTCTGGCGCGCCGCGGCATCGATCAGCCGTTCCACGATGTTCACCGCCTCGGCAAACCCCGGCCCGCGCGTGACGCCGATCGGTGCGGTGTTGCTCAGCACCGCCACCACGCGCAGCGCGATCGCGGCGATGCGGTACACCGTGCCCTGCAGATGGATGTACTGGTAGGTCTGCACGCCGCCGCCGGCACCCGCCATGTAGGCGCCGAGGTTGGCGACGCTGTCGATCTTGAGCGCCAGGAACGTGCCGTCGGCCGCGAGCGCCAGCGCCGCCTCGGCCTGCATGTCGCGCGCGGCGTGGTCGGACAGGAAGACGTCGCCGCGGCTGGCGATCCACTTCACCGGCCGGCCGGTACGCTTGGCCGCCCACAACAGCAAGACGTGCTCGGCGTAGGCGAAGTTCTTGGCGCCGAAGCCGCCGCCGACATCCGGCGCGATGAAGCGCACATCTTTCGGTTCGACGCCGAGACAACGCGCGACTTGATTGCGATTGATGTGGATGTTCTGGCTCGAGACGTGCAGCGTGAAACGGCCGCTCGTGCGATCGTGCTGCCCGACGCCGCCGCGCGGCTCCATCGGGTTGGTGACGATGCGGTGGTTGTCGAGCGCCAGTGAAACGACGTGGCTGGCGCGGGCGAACGCCGCATCGGCCGCCGCCGCGTCGCCGGTGCGCCAATCCAAGCACACATTGTCCGGTACCTCGTCGGCGATCGTCGGCGCGCCGGGTGCGCGTGCCGCGGCGGCGCCGATCACCGCCGCCAACGGCGCGTAGTCGACCGCGATCAGTTCCGCCGCATCGAGCGCCTGCGCGCGGGTCTCGGCCACGACCAGGGCGACCGGCTCGCCGACGAACCGCACCTTGTCGCCTGCGAGCAGCGGCTGCGGGGCGAAGGCGAACGGCTCGCCGGTCTGCACGTTGGCCTCGGCGTAGGGCCGCAACGGCCCGAGCCGGTCGGTCGCCGCATCTGCTGCCGTCAGGATGGCGAGGACACCCGGCGCTCGTCGGGCGGCCGCGCTGTCGATGGCGCGGATCCGGGCGTGGGCATGCGGTGAGCGCAGCACGACGGCGTGAGCGAGATCGTCGAAGCTGAGATCGTCGAGGTAGACGCCACTGCCGGTGACGAAGCGCGCATCCTCGCGTCGCTTGGGCGAATCGCCGATGGTGGCCTTGGTCATGTCCTGAGCGTCTCCGCGTTCTTGGCCTGCCGCTTCTCGTCCCACCAATCGGCCGCCTGCAGCTTCCAGTACACGAGCTGAGTAGCCAGCCGGCCCAGCGCGCCGCCGGCCCAACCCGTACCGAAGGGCAGGAACAGCTTCCAGCGATCGTCCTCGCCCGTGATGCCGGCCGCGACCGCATCGGCGCCGGCCGCCGTCGGCGCCAGCCCATGGCCGCCGAACGCCGAGCAGATCCACAGTCCGGGCTCGATCTCGCCGACTTGGGGCATCTTGTGCGGGGCATAGCCCATGATGCCGGGCCAGGCATGCTCGATGCCGATGTCGCCGAGCTGCGGATAGACCGAGAGGATGTCGGCCCGCATCATGTCGCGCAGCCTGGTGGGTTCGCGCGTGTCGGTGGTGATGCGGCCGCCCCACAGCAGCCGATCGCCGTCGACCACTCGATAGTAGTCGCCGGCGCGCCGCGTGTCGGAGATGGCGCCGCTCCAGCGCACGGCAGCAGCGAGCTTGGGCCCGAGCTTGGCCGTCACGGCAACGTAGGTCGCGACCGGCAGGACGGCGTGCGCAATGCGCGGCTGCACGCGGCCGAGATCGGCATTGCCCGCCAGCACGACATGGCGGGCCGCGATCTCGCCCTGGGCGGTGCGCACGCGCCAGCCCGAACCGCGCTCCAGGCCAATCGCGTCGCTCTGCTCGAAGACCGCACCGCCGCGCCGTTCGATGTCCGCAGCCAGGGCCAAGGCGAAATTGAGGGGGTGAATGTGGAACGACAGCGGATCGTGGATCGCCTGGTGATAGCGCGTGGTCGCGAGCAGCGCGCGCACCTGCTCGGTCGTCCAAGGCTCGAAGCTCGCGCCCAGCCGCTCGGCCACGGTGCGCGTTCGTTCGGCGAAGCCTGCGCCCTGGTCGGTACGCGAGGCGGTGAGCTTGCGCGAGCCCATGCGGAGCTCGGGTCGCGCCATGGTCTCGATGGCCTGGCGCACGATGGCGACGCCGCGCTGCGACTGGGCGTAGAGCCGGCGAGCATGGTCGATGCCCAGTCGGTCGATCAGCGCGCCCGAGCGCTCGGCGTAGCCGGCGCCGACGAAACCGCCGTTGCGTCCCGAGGCGCCCCAGGCGATGCGGCGACGCTCCAGCACCGCGACGCTGCGGCCGGCCATCGCCAGCAACCGTGCGGTGTGCAGTCCGGCGAAGCCTGCGCCCACGATCGCGACATCGACCTCGCGGCGGCCGATCAGCGCGGCGCGTGCCGGGCTCGAATCTCGCGTGGCGGCATACCAAGTCGAAGGATAGTCGCTGTCGGCCATTCTGGGTTAAACATGGCACGGATTGGCTTGTTTCGGAGGAGTGATGTCGCTCGATTTCGACGCGGTGATCGTCGGTGCCGGGTTCGGCGGCCTATACATGCTGCAACGGCTGCGCGGCGCGGGCTTCAAGGCGCGCGTCTTCGAAGCCGGCAAGGGTGTCGGCGGCACCTGGTACTGGAACCGCTATCCCGGTGCACGCTGCGACGTGGAAAGCGTGCAGTACTCCTACCAGTTCTCGCCCGAGCTGCAGCAGGAGTGGGAATGGACCGAGCGTTACGCGACGCAGCCCGAGCTCCTGCGCTACGCCAACCACGTCGCCGACCGCTTCGATCTGCGCCGCGACATCGTCTTCGAGACGCGCGTCACCGAAGCCGCCTTCGACGAAGCGGCAAGTGCATGGCAGGTCGCGACGGACAAAGGCGAGAAGGTCATGACGCGCTTCCTGATCACCGCCATGGGCTGCCTGTCGTCGCCCAACACGCCCAAGATTCCCGGTCTCGTGGACTTCAAGGGCCCGACCTATCACACCGGCAACTGGCCGCACGAAGGCGTCGACTTCACCGGCAAGACGGTCGGTGTGATCGGCACCGGCTCGTCGGCCATTCAGTCGATCCCCATCATCGCCCGGCAGGCGACGCACCTCACCGTGTTCCAGCGCACCGCCAACTACACGGTGCCGGCGCACAACCGGCCGCTCGACCCGGCCTATCTGCACGAGGTCAAGGCGCACTATCCCGAGATGCGCAAGCGCGCCAAGACGATGATCTCCGGCATCGACTTCAAGGTGAACATCGCGTCGGCCATCGAGACGCCGGAAGCCGAGCGTCGGCGCCAATACCAGGAGCGCTGGGACTATGGCGGCCTGGGCTTCATGGCCTCGTTCTCCGACCTGATGCTGAACGATCGGTCGAATCGTACGGCCGCCGACTTCGTGCGCGGCAAGATCCGCGAGGTGGTGAAGGATCCGGAGACCGCCGAGCGGCTGGCGCCGAAGAACATCATCGGCTGCAAGCGGCTATGCGTCGATACCGGCTACTGGGAGACCTTCAACCGGCCCAACGTCACCCTGGTCGATGTCAGCGACCAGCCGATCGAGCGCATCACGGCAAATGGCCTGCGGGTGAGGGGCCGGGACTACATCTTCGACTGCCTGGTGCTGGCCACCGGCTTCGACGCCATGACTGGTGCGCTGCTCAATGTCGACGTCCGGGGACGCGGCGGCCAGAGCCTGCGCGACAAGTGGCGGGACGGACCGAAGACCTATCTCGGCCTCACCATGACGGGCTTTCCCAACCTCTTCACCATCACCGGGCCGGGCAGCCCATCGGTGCTGACCAACATGCTGCCGTCGATCGAGCAGCACGTCGAATGGATCGGCGACTGCCTGGAATACCTGCGCAGCCGCGGCGCTACGGTGATCGAAGCGAGTCCGGCCGCTGAAGAGGCGTGGGGCGGCGAGGTCGGCGAGGCCGCCGGCGCGACGCTGCGATCGACCTGCAATTCGTGGTACGTCGGCGCCAACATTCCCGGCAAGCCGCGGGTGTTCATGCCCTACATCGGCGGCTTCCCCGCCTACATCGAGCGCTGCGAGGCGGTGGTGAAGGCGGGCTACGCGGGCTTCGCGCTGACCTGATCAGAGACCGACCGCGGCACCGTCGCTGCGCGGGTCGGCGCCGCCGACGAGCGTCCCCGTCGCCGGGTCGACGGTGATGCCGTGGGCGTGGCCCGCGAATTCGTGCCAGTCGCCCCAGCGATCGAGCAGATGGCCGCGGCGCGCCAGCTCGGCGATGGTCTCCTTGGGGAAACGCGCTTCGATGTGAAGCGTGTCGCGCGGCTCGAGGAGGCCGAAGCGGCCCGACAGGAAGCGCGGCATATCGAGCGCCTGCTGGATGTCGAGACCATGGTCGATCAGGGCGCGATAGACCTGCAGATGGATCTGCGGCTGGCCGTCGGCGCCCATGCAGCCGACCACCGCCCAGAGCTTGTCGTCGCGGAAGGCGAGCGAGGCGATCAGGGTGTGCAGCGGCGTCTTGCCCGGCTCGACGCGGTTGGGACTCTTGGGATCGAGCGAGAAGTAGGCGGCGCGGTTCTGCAGCACCACGCCGGTGCGGCCGGCCACCACCGCGGCGCCGAAGCTGCCATAGAGCGAATGGATCAGCGACGCGGCGTTGCCGTCGCGATCGACCGCAGCGATGTAGACCGTGTCGCCAGTCAGGCTGCCGTAGGAGGGAATGCGATCCCACGGCACGGCGCGGGCAGGGTCCATCAGAGCACGCCGTTCGTTGGCATAGGCTTTGGAAACAAGCCGCGCCATCGGCACGTCGGCGAAGCGCGGATCGGCGAGGAAGCGGTCGCGATCGTGGTAGGCGAGCTGCTTGGCCTGCACCATGAAGTGCACGCTGTCGGCGTCGTGCAGTGGCTTGCGGTGGAGCTCCAGCGGTTCCAGCAGGTTCAGCATCTCGAGCACCGCGAAGCCCTGGGTGGGCGCCGGCGTCTCGTAGATCGTGACGTCGCGATAGGTACCCTTGATCGGCTCGCCCCAGCGCGCCGACTGACCCACCAAGTCGTCGCGGGTGAAGAAGCCGTCGTGAGCGTCGGAGTAGCGCAACAGTTCGCGCGCCACGTCACCGTCGTAGAAGCCGTACCAGCCGTCGGCCGCGATCGCCTCCAGGGTCCGCGCCAAGTCGGGGTTGGTGAGGCTGGCGCCGTCCTTCAGGAAGATCGCAGTGGCTTCCGGACTCTTGGCCAGCTCGTCGCGCGCGAGATCGCGCCAGCATACCAGCCGCTCGGTCACCGGAAAGCCCGAACGCGCGTAGCCGATGGCACTGGCCAGGCAGCGGCCGAGCGGCAGCCGCCCATAGGTGGCGTGGGCCATGGTCCAGCTCGCGACGGCTCCGGGCACGGTGAGGGTGCCGGGCAACGGCCCGCGATAGGGCACCTCGTCGAGGCCACGGCGCGCGAAGGCATCGAGCGTGCCGCGCGATGTGGCGCGGCCGCCGCCGTCGATGTAGCGCACGGCCCGCGCCTTTGCGTCGTAGATCAGCCAGAAGGCGTCGCCGCCCACGCCGGTCATGTGCGGATAGAGCACCGACAATGCCGCACTGGCCGCCAGCGCGGCATCGACCGCGCTGCCGCCCTCGCGCAGCAGTTCGGCGCCGGCCTGCGAGGCGAGCGCATGCGGGCTTGTCACCATGCCGCGTGACGAGCGAGTGGCAGGCCGGCCGGCGACGAAGTCGATCATGATGGCACAGCCACTAGCACGAAGGTCGGCACAGGCATGAGCTAAATTTGGCCGTGACCAGTCTGCGTCACCGTTGACAAGCGCTCGACGTGCGCTAATGGTTAACTCATAAGTTAAGTAACTGCAGAGAAACTGCACCGATGTGGAAGGCTCTCGCCATTGGCGCCGTGATCGTGCTGGTCGTGGTCGCCGGTATCCTGGTCTATGCCGCGACCAAACCCGATTCGTTCCGCGTCCAGCGCTCCGTCGCCATCAAGGCCTCGCCCGACAAGATTTTCGCGCTGCTCGACGACTTCAAGGCTTGGGCGAGCTGGTCGCCCTACGAGAAGAAGGATCCGGCCATGAAGCGGACGTTCGGTGCGATCACCGCCGGCAAGGGCGCCACCTATGCCTGGCAGGGCGACAAGAGTGTCGGCGCCGGCAGCATGGAGATCCTCGAAGCCTCGCCGCGCAAGGTCCTGATCAAGCTCGACTTCAGCCAGCCGTTCGAAGCGCACAACACCGCCGAATTCACCCTCGACCCGAAGGGCGACACCACGACCGTCACCTGGGCGATCTACGGACCGAACCCTTTCATGGCCAAGGTCATGCAGACCTTCATGAACATCGACAAGATGATCGGCCAGGACTTCGAGAAGGGCCTCGCCGATCTCAAGGCCGCGGCCGAGAAGTAGCCGATTTGTCGGCCGATGGAGCAGCGAGCCGTATGGATCGTGCAGTGAGCGCGCGTGCCGTTGCCGTCGTGCTGTGCAACGGCGTGGCGCGCACCGTCATCGAGCCGGTCGGCTGCGAACCAGCAGCGCTTTTGGGTGATGTCATCCAGATCATGATCGATGTCGAGTTCCGGAGGGAGCCATGAATGTCGTCGCCAAGCCGGTCGATCTGGTGCTGAAACGCGACCTGGCCGCACCGCGCGAGCAGGTGTTCGCGGCGTGGACCGACATCGCCAAGGCGACGCGCTGGTGGGTGCCGCACGACTTCACGATCGTGGCATGCGAGATGGACGTCCGTCCGGGCGGCATCTGGCAGCGGCGACTGCGCGCGCCCGACGGCCGGGTGATCGTCAAGCACGGCGTCTACCGCGAGGTCGTCCGGCCCGAGCGCCTGGTCTTCACCTACAATACCGAAGGCAATGGCATCGACGATCCCGAGACGCTGGTGACGGTGACCTTCGCCGATCTGGGCGGCCGCACGCGTCTCACGCTGCGCCACACCGCGTTCCTCACCGAGGCGTCGCGGCTCGATCACGAGGGCGGCTGGACCGGGGCGTTGGATCGCGTCGTAGCCTACTTCGCCGACTGATGGCGATCGACATTCAACGAGGGAGAGCGATGTGACCGTACAGCCTTACCTGTTCTTCGACGGCAAGTGCGAGGAAGCGCTGAACTTCTACAAGCAGGCGCTGGGCGCCCAAGTCGACATGTTGATGCGTTTTCACGAAATGCCCGACCCGCCACCCGGCGCAATTCCACCGGGCGCCGAGAATCGCGTGATGCATGCCGCTTTCAGAGTGGGCGACACGCAAATCATGGCGTCGGACGGCCAATGCGGCGGCAAGCCGTCCTTTCAGGGCTTCGCGCTCAGCATCAACGCCAAGGACGATGCCGAGGCGGGGAAACTGTTCACCGCCGTCGGCAAGGGCGGCCAGGTGCAGATGCCGCTCGGCAAGACGTTCTTCGCCTCCAAGTTCGGCGTGGTGATCGACCGGTTCGGCGTCACTTGGATGGTGATCGCGGGCGCCAATTGACGGCAAGCGAAAGGACAACCGATGACAATTGCCAAGAACACGATCTGCCTGTGGTACGACAAGGACGCCGAGGCTGCCGCTCGCTTCTACGCCGAGACCTTTCCCGGCAGCGCGGTGCGTGCCGTCCATCGTGCGCCCAGCGACTACCCATCGGGCAAGAAGGGCGACGTGCTGACGGTCGAATTCACCGTCGCCGGCATTCCCTGTCTCGGCCTCAACGGCGGTCCCCTGTTCAAACACAACGAAGCCTTCTCGTTCCAGGTCGCCACCGACGATCAGGACGAGACCGACCGCTATTGGAGCGCCATCGTCGGCAATGGCGGCCAGGAAAGCGCCTGCGGCTGGTGCAAGGACAAGTGGGGTATCTCCTGGCAGATCACGCCACGCGTGCTCACCGAAGCGCTGGCAGCCGGCGGTGACGAAGCAAGGCGGGCGTTCGAAGCGATGATGGGCATGACGAAGATCGACGTCGCCGCGATCGAGGCAGCGCGGCGCGGCTGAAGTTCCGACGTCAGCTCAGCCCTGGCCGAACGGCCTACGTCTTGGCGCTGTCGACGTTGGCGCTGCGCAGCGGCACACCGAACTCGCGGCGGCAGACCTCGGCCAGTACCGCGACGCCCTGCTTGATGGTCTCGGGCTCGGGGTTGGCGAAGCACAGCCGCAGCCGCGAGCGGGCATGTTCCTTGTTGGTCGACCATTCCGGCCCGGGATTGAGCGACACGCCGGCCGCCAGCGCCGCCTGGCCGAGCTTCACCGTGTCGACATTGTCGGGCAGCTTGATCCAGAGATAGATGCCGCCCGGCGGATCGCCGAACTCGGCGGCGGTGCCGAACTGCTCGGCCAGCGCCTCGCGCAGGGTCTGCAGCTTGGCGGCCAGCGTCTTGGCGAGCTTGGGCACGTGGTCGGCGAAGTGCTGGCGGCAGAATTCGGCCAGGATCATCTGCTCCAGTGCGCCCGATCCTGCATCTTGCTTGAGGCCCAGGATGCGGCCCAGCACCTCCCACTTGGCGACGATGTAGCCGACGCGCAGCGCCGGGGCGATCGACTTGGAGAACGAGCCGATGTGGATCACGCCCTCGCCGCCCGCCATGGCGTAGAGCGAGCGCGGCCGCTGGCCGTTCCAGATCAGGTCGGAGTAGCATTCGTCCTCGAAGATCATGACGCCGTGCTTGGCGGCGATCTTTAACAGTTCGGCACGCCGCGCCTCGCCCATGATGGCGCCGGTCGGATTCTGCACCGTCGGGATGGTGTAGATGTACTTGGGCTTGACGCCTTTGGCCTGCAGTTCGTCGAGCTTCTGCTCGAGCAGGTCGAGCCGCAGGCCCTCGCCGTCGAGTGGAATGCCGACTGCATTGACCCCGAGCCGCGTCAGCTTGGTCAAGGCGCCGCCATAGGTCTCCTGCTCGATCAGGACGGTGTCGCCGCGGGCCAGCAGCAGGCTGTTCACCAGATCGAGACCCTGCATCGAACCCGAGGTGATCAGGATCTCGTCGGGTGCGCACTCGATGCCGGCATGCCCCTTGAGCTTGCCGGCGAGGAACTCACGCAGCGGCCGATAGCCGAGCGGTCCCGAATTGAGGCCGTAGGTGGCGAGCGTGGCGCCCTCGCGCTTCAGCACAGCGGTCGCCGCGGCGATCAGCGCGTCGACCGGCACGTGTTTGGCGTCGTTGTGGCCGCCGATGAAATTGTACTTGGGAAAGCCGGTCCATTTGACGGCGGGCGCCGGCGTGCCGGGCGCCAGCAGCGGGGTGAAGTCGAATGGGGCGGTCATGGTCGTTTCCCTGGGCTTCTCGATGGCCCATTGCTGAGCCAAGATCGGCCGATCTGCAACTGGTTTGGCCGTCACCGGCCACGCCGCGGAACCAGCCGAAGGAAGCTCATGCCCGCGCTGCGCGATCCGAGCGTACGGCTCGTCCCGGCCGAGCCGTTGCGCCTCCATCCACCGTCGATCCGCCGCACCGATTGCAACTCGCCGCTGCTGCGCCGGGGTGGGCGTACGCTCTGCCTGGTGTCGCATTACCTGCCCAAAGGCCATACGCTGAGAGCGGTCGATGGCGGCTCACTTTGGCCGCGCGGGCCCTTCGATGCCGTCCGTCTGATCGACGATCCGGAACCCACCGTCGGCAAATGGATCCAGACGGTGTGGCGGGCGGCAGACGGCACGCTGTTCGGCTGGTTCCAAGCCGAGGAGCCGACGTCCTGCGCCAAGCCGCTGTTCCTGCCGCATATCGGTGCGCTGCGATCGGACGATGACGGCCTGAGCTGGCGCTTCCTGGGCACGCTGCTGCGCGCGCCGCGCGACGACGCCGACTGCGACAATGGCAACGGCTTCTTCGCAGGCGGCTACGGCGACTTCTGCGTCATCGGCGACCGGATCGGGGCCTGGTTCTACCTCCACTACTCGTCGTACGTCGCCGACGAGAACGCTCAAGGCATCTGCGTCCTGCGTTACCCTGTGACGACGCGCCAACGACCCGACGCCCTGGAAGCCTGGTGCGATGGACGGTGGGCTGCGTTGGACCAGGGGCGCCCTGTCATGCCGATTTTCGGCGTCAGGCGCGGCTGGCGGCATCGCGATCCCGCCGCCTTCTGGGGACCGGCGATCCACTACAATCGCGACCTCGATCTTTTCGTGATGATGCTCAACTGGACGGAAGGTGGATCGGCCGACTTCGTGCAGCGCGGCATCTTCGTGTCGTTCAATGAAGATCCGGCCGATCCGACGGGATGGTCGCCACCGCGCCAGATCGTCGAGCACGGTAGTTGGTATCCGCAGGTGATCGGCACCGGCGCCGACGAGGGCGACACCTTGGCGGGCGCTGACGCCCGCTTCTTCATGTCGGGGTACTCCGCGTGGACCATCCACTTCGCGCGTGACGGTGGGCCATCCTCGCCGACCCTCGCCATCGGCCGAGAGGCCTTCGCCGCGCTGTTCGGCGCCGCCCCGTGGTGACGTCAGACCATCGGCCGGAACGATTTCGCGTCGGCCATCGCCCAGGGCTGTGCCCAGCGGGCATTGACGTTGCCGGCGAGCAGCGCGCCTTCGCTCAACGCCGGGTAGATGTCGGCGAAGGTCACGACCTCGCGCGGCGTGATGCGGCGCGAGATGTGGATCGGCTTGAAGTCGTTGGGATGGGCAAGCCCCGCCGCCGCGGTGAGCTCGGCCAGCTCGCGCACGGTGGCGCGATGGAAGTTGACGACTCGCTCGGTCTTGTCGGGCACGACCAGGGCGCGTTGGCGAGTGGGGTCTTGGGTGGCGACGCCGGTCGGGCAGCGGTCGGTGTGGCAGTGCTGCGACTGGATGCAGCCCACCGCGAACATGAAACCGCGCGCGGCGTTGCACCAGTCGGCGCCCAACGCCATGGCGCGCACGATGTCGAAGGCGGTGATGATCTTGCCGGCGGCGCCGATCTTGATGCGGTCGCGCACGCCGATGCCGACCAGGGCGTTGTGCACGAAATACAGGCCCTGACGCATCGGCTTGCCGATATGGTCGACGAACTCCATGGGCGCGGCGCCGGTGCCACCCTCCTTGCCGTCGACGACGATGAAGTCGGGATAGAGCTTGGTCTCCAGCATCGCCTTGCAGATCGCCAGAAACTCCCATTCATGGCCGATGCAGAGCTTGAAGCCGGCCGGCTTGCCGCCCGACAGACGGCGCATCTCGGCGATGAACTGCATCATCTCGATCGGCGTCGCGAAAGCCGAATGACGCGACGGCGAGATGCAGTCCTCGCCGATCGGCACGCCGCGCGTGAGCGCGATTTCCTGGCTGACCTTGGGCGCCGGCAGCACGCCGCCATGGCCGGGCTTGGCGCCTTGGCTGAGCTTCAGCTCGACCATCTTGACCTGCGGGTTGGCGGCCGAGGCGGCGAACTTCTCGGGCGAGAAGGTGCCGTCGGGATTGCGCGCGCCGAAATAGCCCGAGCCGATCTCCCAGACGATGTCGCCGCCGCCTTCGCGGTGGTAGGGGCTGTAACCGCCCTCGCCGGTGTCGTGATAGAAGCCGCCGAGCTTGGCGCCGCCGTTGAGGGCGCGGATGGCGTTGGCGCTGAGCGCGCCGAAGCTCATGGCCGAGATGTTGAACACCGAGGCGGAGTAGGGCTGCATGCAATCCGGTCCGCCGATCTGCACACGATGCGGTTCCTTGGCGACCGGCGCCGGCGCGATCGAGTGCGACATCCATTCGTAGCCCAGTCCATAGACGTCGTGGTTGGTGCCGAACGGCCGCACATCGAGCGTGTTCTTGGCGCGCTGATAGACGATGGCGCGCTGATCGCGGCTGAACGGCATGCCGTCTTCCTCGCTCTCGAAGAAGTACTGGCGCATCTCGGGGCGGATCGCCTCGAAGACGAAGCGCAGATGGCCGGCGATCGGATAGTTGCGCAGAATGGCGTGCGAGGTCTGGAGAAGGTCGACCACCCCCACCAGGGTGAGAAAAAGGCCGATGCCGAGGAAGATCGCGAGGACCAGCGAGCGCGGCTCGGCGGCGAAGGCCACGGCAAGGGCTGCGGTCACCAGCACGACCAGCGTCAACGTGATGAAACGCGGCGAAAAGGGCAGAGACAGCAGCGACATCATCTCCTCGCTCGGCGCCTCGCGGGCGCTTCATACGGGCCTTTCTTCTACGCCAAAGAATAGCGCGTCATTTGCGCCGCTTGTCGCGGGAAAATGCCTGAAGCGCCGCAAGATGGGAGGCCGCGGCGCTCAAGGCCTTGCGCTCGATGGCACGGTAGTGGCGGACCAGTTCCTGGCCGCGCGGGGTGAGTGCCGCGCCGCCACCGGCCTTTCCGCCGGTCTGGGCGGCGACCAGCGGCTCGGCGAAGCCGCGATTGATCTCGTCGACCAGCTCCCAGGCGCGCTTGTAGGACATGTTCATCGCCCGTCCGGCGGCCGAGATCGAGCCTTCCCGGCCGATACTTTCGAGCAACGTCACCTTGCCTGGTCCCAGCCGGCTCGCCGGGTGGCGGCGATCGCTGAAGTCGATACGGATGCTGAGATGAGCCATGACGGCCTCCTAGCTACGCTCGAACGACACGCTTTTGATCACGGCATAGACCGGCTGGCCGGCGGCGAGCGCCAGCCGGTGCGCCGACTTGGCCGTGACCCGTGCCGTCAGCGCCGCGCCGGAACAGTCGACGCGAATGTCGACCTGCGCGCCGCTCGCGGTCGGCGCCAGGCCGACCACCCGCCCGGCCAGCACATTCAGCGCACTGATGTCCTCGGGTGGCCTCAGCGACAGCATGACGTCGCGGGCACGGATATAGGCACGGACCGTCGTGCCGGGCGCCGCCGCGAGACGCGGCACTTGCAGCTCGCCCGCCGCGGAGGCAAGCACCGTGAGATGGAAGGTCTCGTCGTGTCGGCCCACGACGGCATCGAGGACGCTGCCGCCATCGCCCGAGTCGGTCAGCGGCAGGATGTCGGCGACCGGGCCGACCGCCGTCACGCCGCCTTCGGCCAGGATGACCACCGTAGTGGCGAGCCGCGCCACCTCGGCGACCGAGTGGCTGACATAGAGGATGGGCACGCCCGCCTCGTCGCGCAGGCGCTCGATGAAGGGCAGGATCTCGGCGCGCCGCGCCTCGTCGAGCGAGGCGAGCGGCTCGTCCATCAGCAGGACGCGCGGCTGGGCAAGCAGGGCCCGGCCGATCGCCACGCGCTGCCGCTCGCCACCC
>VGCQ01000033.1 GCA_016870055.1 Alphaproteobacteria bacterium
TGCTGCACCGGCAAGCGGCCGCCTAAACTGACAACCTGGATGCGCCAAAGCCTCCGTTAACAGAAACCTCAGAACGTCCCGATTGTTCTGACGACGGACACTGATGATCCCGGCAGCGATCGAGGCGGGCTTCGGCGAGCTCGGCAAGCACGGATCGGTCATCAATCCGGAGTTCGGCTCGGCCTTCCGCCTCGGCGCCGTGTTGACCGACGCGCCGTTCGAGCCGACGCCCAAGCGCACCTTTGGCGTCGACGAATTCTGCCTGCACTGCCGGATCTGCGAAGAAGCCTGCCCGCCGGAGGCGATCGCGCCGGAGAAGAAAATGGTGCGGGGCGTGGTCAAATGGTCGGTGAATTTCGACCGCTGTATCCCGTTCTTCGCCGAGACGTCGGGCTGCGCCATCTGCATCGCGGTGTGCCCGTGGTCGAGACCCGGCGTCGGCCTCAACCTCGCGGCCAAGCTCGCCCGCCGGTCGGAGCGGAAGGGCGGTACCGAGTAGTCGCGATGCGACACTGGGAGTCACCGTCGCCGGACGGTGACCCCCGCGGCCTCGCGGTCCCAGGTGCGGTCGGTGATGCCGCGTTCGCGCAGCTTGTACTTCTGGATCTTGCCGTTCTCCGTCGCCGGCAAGGTCTCGACGAACTCCAGGAAGCGCGGCACGGCGAAGTACGGCATGCGGGTCTCGCAGAAGCGGATGATCGCCACCTCGTCGAGGGTGCTGCCGGGCTGGCGCACGACCGCCGCCATGACCTCGTCCTCGGCCAGCTCGGAGCGCACCGGATAGGCGGCGGCGGTGGCGATCTCGGGATGGCTGAGCAGCACCTGCTCGACCTCGAAGGACGAGATGTTCTCGCCGCGGCGGCGGATGGCGTCCTTCAGCCGGTCGACGAACTTGAAGTAGCCGTCGGGCTCGCGCACCACGCGATCGCCGGTGTGGAACCACAGATTGCGCCATGCCTCGACCGTCTTCTCGGGCTGGGCGAAGTAGCCGGTGGCGAAGGCGAACGGCGCCTCGGCGCGCAGCATCAGCTCGCCCGGCGTGCCGTCGGGCACCTCGTTGTCCTCGGCATCGACGACGCGCGCGGCGAAGCCCTCGAAGATGCGGCCCATGGTGCCGGGCCGGGCCGCGCCGATCGGCGTGCAGATCACGAAGTTGGTCTCGGTCGAGCCGTAGCCGTCGAGCAGGGCGATGCCGGTGCGTTTCGTGAACTCGGCATGGAAGTGGCCGGGCACGCCGGGCGCGAGCGCGATGCGCACGCCATGGGCGCTCTCCTCGGCCGCCGGCGGGCGCGACAGCAGGATCGGCACCATGGCGCCCAGCAGATAGGTCACGCTCGCCCGCCGTGCCGCCAGCGTCGAAAAGAAGCTCGAAGCGGAGAAGCGGCTCTCGAAGATCGCCGTCGCGCC
The DNA here is from genome assembly GCA_016870055.1 of Alphaproteobacteria bacterium. GTDB lineage: Bacteria > Pseudomonadota > Alphaproteobacteria > Reyranellales > Reyranellaceae > Reyranella. Next base: position 1,408 of record VGCQ01000033.1, read on the forward strand.
GGTGATCAGCGCCTGGAACAGGGTGTTGAGGGCATTGGTGTGGAACAGCGGCAGCGGCGTGCACAGCACGTCGTCTTCGCGCACGCCCAGCAGATGGGCGGTGTTGACGCCCCACCAGAAGAACTGGGCGTGCGGGCAGCACACGCCTTTGGACGGGCCGGTCGTGCCCGAGGTGTAGAGAATGGCCAGCGTCTCGCTGGGCTGCGTGGCGGCCGGCGCGACCGGCTCGCCGAGCGCCGGCAGCAAGCGCGCGATCGTCGGCGCGCCGGCGCCTGGCCGATCGATCACCCAGATCGTCTCGACCTTCAGCGTGTCGAGGCCGACATGCTCCAGGGCGCCGAGCAGCGCCGCCTCGATCACCATCAGGCGCGCTCCGGAGTTGTCCAGGATGTGGCGCAACTGCAGGCCGCGCGAGGCGGTGTTGATCGGCACCAGGCTGGCGCCGAGCCACGCCGTGCCGAGGAAGATCTCGATGAACTCCGGCCGGTTCTCGCACATCAGGGCGACGCGATCGCCGCGTTCGATGCCGGCGGCGGCGAAGCGGCCGGCCGAACGGGCGGCGAGGTCGACGGCCTCGGCGAAGCTCCAGCTGCGCTCGCCCGACTGCACGAGCCTGCGGGCGCCGAACTTCAGCGCCTGCGCCTGCAGCATGACGGCGAGGCTGCGGTCGGCCGGCGCGAACAGGCGGCCGGCGTCGAGCGGTTCGCGGGCCATCAGCAGCTCCTCACAGCACGGGGGGCCGCACCAGGCCCATGTCGCGCAGCAATGCGGCGAACGCGCCCAGCCGTTCGAGTCGGTGGCGCTCGATGTCGATCCTGCCGTAGTCGAGGAAGCCGCGTCCGGCCTTCATGCCGATATGTCCCTCCCGCATGTTGCGCTCGACGATCTCGGGCGCGGCATAGCGTTCGTTGCCCAGCGCCTCGGTAAGATAGCGGCTGGCGTAGTACAGGATGTCGCCGCCGCCCCAGTCGATGAATTCGAGCAGCCCGAGCACGGCGAAGCGCAGGCCGAAGCCGTACTTGACCGCCTTGTCGATCTCCTCGGCCGAAGCCACCCCCTCCTCGACCATGCGCGCCGCCTCGTTCATGGCGAGCGCCTGGATGCGCGGCACGATATAGCCCGGCCGCGCCGCGCACAGCACCGTCACCTTGCCGATGCCGTCGAGGAAGGCGCGCATCGCCTGCACCACGTCGGGCCGCGTCGCCGCGCCGGGCGACAGCTCGACCAGCGGCATGAGGTACGGCGGGTTGAGCCAGTGGGCGTTGAGAAAGCGCTCGGGATGCTCGATCGGCCCCGCCAGATAGTCGACCAGGATGGTCGAGGTCGTGGACGCAAGGATGGGTTCGGCGCCGGCCAGCCGCGAGACCCGCGCCAAGACCTGGCGCTTCAGGTCGAGCACTTCGGGAACGCCTTCGAAGATGAAGCGGGCAGCCGGCAGCACCGATGCCGCCTCCGACTCGGCGACCACGCGCACGCGGGCGGCCAGCGTCGCGGTGTCCTCGGGCGCGAGCAACCCCAGCCGCGCCAGGGTCTCGAAGATCCGAGCGATCTCGCCGTGCGCCTCCTCGACCAGGCGCGCGAAGTCGACCGCGCTGCGCTGCTTGACGTCGATCAGCGCCACCTCGTGGCCGGCATAGGCGAACACCACGGCGAGGCCGCGCCCCATGCGGCCGGCGCCGACCAGGCCGATCATCGCAAGCCCTCGCGCAGCATCGTCTGCAAGGCCGAGCGATCGAGATCGCCGAGGCCGAGACCGGCCAGGGTGCGGCCAGTCTTGCGGAAATCTTCGCTGCAAATCGCCCCGCCGATCGCCAGGAACGCGTCGATCAGCGGCGTCTCGACACCGACAAGGCGCGCCACCGAGGCGAGGAACGAGAGACCGAGCCGGGTGTCCTCGATCATGTAGCGATGACGGGTGAGCACGATCCGCTCGCGCCAGTCGCCCGAATCGGTGAGCTTTTCGTGCGAGCCGCGGCCGTACATCCATTCCGGCCCGCTCGCCGCGTAGTGGTCGGCCAGCGGAAAGTGCGGCGCGCCGTAGCCCAACGCCTCGCGGATGGCGACGCGCTCGCGGTCGAGCGCATCGGTGGTGCGGCGGATCGACGGCTGCGTGCCCTCCTTGTGGATGTCCCATTTGGCAGCCGGCCCGTCGGCGAAGTGCTCGAGCGGGCCGGCGTTCATGACGATCAGCGGCGGATGGATGATCGGCCCGGCATTCATCAGCGCCCCCGACAAGGCATCGCCGCACGGCTCGATGGCGCCGGGAAAGGCCCGGCCGATCACGGCAAGCGCGTGGTCGGCCTGGACCAGCGGGAAGACACCGGTCGGCAAATGCTTGCCGCGCGCCGAGATGCGCACCGCGTGCGGGCCGTGCTTGCGCACCAGCCACGGCAGGGTGCCGGTCTCGGCGAAGGCGGCGCGCGCCCGGTTGCCGGCCTGCCAGGCGGCGCGGGCCATCAGCAGCGAGCCGAACGTGCCGGGCGGCAGGAACACCACCTGGCCGTCCTCGAGATGCGGCGCGAGCGCCCGGCCGATATCGGCCTGGGCGAAGGCCGGCGTCGGGCAGACGATCAGCTCGACGCCCTGCACGGCTTTGGCGATGTCCTCGGTGACCAGTGCCAAAGAAGCCCGGTGCTCGCCGCGGAAGTCCTTGACCAGCACGACGCCGCCGGCGGCGCGATGCTCGGCGACCGCCGGCGCGTCGCGGCGCCACAGGCGCACCTCGTGGCCAGCGAGGGCGAGGTCGCCCGCCGCCGCGAAGGAGCCGTTGCCGCCGCCTAACACCGCGATCTTCATGTCTCACGCCCCGTCGTGCAGATCGAGATTGCGCTGCAGGAGCGTCAGGTTCCGCAGCAGCTCCGACTGCGCCTCGACGCTGAGCTCGCCCAGGATCGACACCACCCATTCCTCGTGACGCCGCGCCATGCGCAGGAAGTTGTCGCGGCCCTTGCGGGTCAGCCGCACGATCATGCTGCGCCGATCCTCGGGATCCTCGCGCCGCGCCACCAGGCCGGCCTCGGCGAGCTTGTCGACCAGGCCGGTGATGGCGCCGTTGGAGACGATCAGCCGGCGCGACAGGTCCGACATGGTGAGGCCGTCGGGAAAGCGCTCGAGCTGCGCCATGACATCGAAGCGCGCCATCGAGATGTTGAACTCCCGGCGCAGGCGCTGGCTCAGGATGCTCTCCATGCGCATCGAGCAGCTGATCATGCGCAGCCACAGCCGAAGCTCGAGATGGGCCTTGTCCACCGCCGGCAGTCCGGCCACGCGCGGAAGGCCGCGCTCGCGCGGGAGACCACGCTCGGGACGGCTGCGTGGCCGCGAGGTTGCCGGCCTGGTGCCGAGATCAGTCATGCCGCTTCCTTCAAATGACAAGGGTGCCGACGCTGGCACCGCCGCAGACATAGAGAACCTGGCCGGTCACGAACGAGGAGTCGCGCGCCGCGAAAAACAGCACGGCATTGGCCACGTCCTCGGGCCGGCCGAGCCGCTTCATCGGAATGGCCGCCGCCAGCGCCGTCTCGCGCTCGCTGCCGGCCGGCACGATGTCGTGGAACATGGCGGTGCCGTGGATCGGCCCCGGCGCCACCATGTTGACGGTGATGCCGTGCGGCGCGAGCTCGAGCGCCCAGGTCCGGCCCATGCCGATGATGCCGGCCTTGGTCGCCGAATAGGCGGTGCGACCTTGCGCGCCCAGCGCAGCGCGCGAGGAGATCAGCACGACGCGGCCGAAGCCCGCCTGCTTCATCGACGGCAAGGCGGCCGACAGCAAGATCAGCGCAGCGCCGAGATGGAGCTGCGCCAGGGCCGCAAGATCGCTCGCCTTGGCCTCGCCGACGGGCGCCGGCCGGATGACGCCGGCATTGTGCACGATGTGGCTGACAGCGTGCTCGCGCACGATCTCTCGGGCGACGGCTTCGGTCGCCGCGGCATCGAGCAGGTCGACGGTGCGGTTTTCCAGCCGCGGATGCGACCAGCCGGGCGCCTCCAGGCTGAGCGAGATCACGCGATGGCCGCGGTCGAGCATCGCCTTGGCGATGGCAGCACCGATGCCGCCACTGGCGCCGGTGACGATCGCTGTAGTCGCCTCGCTCACGCCGCCTCTCCCGCGCGCGGCACCAGTGCCAAGACTCGCAACGGGCTGCCCGAGCCGCGGCGGATTTTCAGCGGTGCCGCCAGCACCACGGCGCCGACCGGCGGCAGACGGTCGAGATTGGCCAGGCACTGCAGGCCATAGCGGCCCTTGCCGTGCATGTAGTAGTGCGCCGGATAAGGCGGATTGAAATGGAAAGCCTGGCCGGCATCGGTGCCGATGGTCTCGGTGCCGAGGCCATGCAGGTCGCGTTGCTCGACCAGGAAGCGCACGGCCTCGGGACAGGGACCGGGCGAATGCTGGCCGTCGTCGCGCATGTTGACGTAGTCGCGGCCCTGGCGCTTGGACCAGTCGGTGCGCAGCAGCGCCCAGCGCCGCGGCGGGATGCGGCCGTGCTCCTTCTCCCAGGCCTCGATGTCGGCCACGGTCAGCTCGTAGTCGGGATCGGCCGCCGACTGCCGCGAGATGTCGATCACCACGGCGGGCGCGATGAAGTCGGCGGGCGCGATGGTGTCGACCGAATTGCGCGGCAGGTCCTTGCCGGAAATCCAATGGACCGGCGCATCGAAATGCGTGCCGGTATGCTCGCCCATCGAGAAGTTGTTCCAATACCAGGCCGGTCCGCGCTCGTCGTAGCGCGAGACCTCTTCCATGCGGAACGGCGCGCACTGGCCCAGCTCCGGCGGCATGACGATGGTCGGGAACTCGGGCGTGAGCGTGTGGGTGAGATCGACGACCTCGATCTCGCCGGCGGCGATCGCGCCGGCGAAGGCCGCGAGATCGGCGGGACTCGATTTGACGGAAGCCATGTCGGTGCTCCTGCTCACGAGCCGAGTTCGCGCTCGAGCGCCTTGGCGTTGACGGCGAGCCGTGCCCGGATGTCCTCGGCGACGTCGCCCACGAAAACGTCCTCCAGCCCCTGCTGCAGGGCGCTCACCGTCGCCCGGGCGAGCGCCGACGGCGCGACCTTGGGCGGCTGCACGGTCTGGTACCATTCGGTCTCGAGCGGACCGAAGAAGACGTTCAGCACCTTGACGCCGCCCGGCCGCAATTCGGCGCGCAGCGACTGCGCCGCCGACAGGCAGGCGGCCTCCGCCGCCGAGAAGGCGCCATAGGCCGGCCAGTTGGCGAGCGCGTAGACCGACAGCAGATTGACGAACGCCGCCGCCGAATTGACGCCGTCGGCGCCGCGCGCCCGCAGCACCGGACCGAACGCCTGGGCGAGCCGCGTCAGGCCGAAATAGCGGATCTCCAGCTCCTCGCGCGTCACGGTCAGCCCCTTGCGCTCGATGATGCCGCCGGCCCGCACATGCTCGGCGGTGTTGATCAGGATGTCGATCTTGGGCGCGAACTCGCCGGCGCATTCGTTGACCGAGAGGGTGTCGGTGAGGTCGAGCGCCACGGTCTCGACGCGCTCGATCTTGCGCAGCCTGTCCTCGCCGGGAAACGGCTTCCAGGGATCGGCGATGCCGACGAAGACGATGGCGGCGCCGGCCTGCGACAGCGCTTCGGCCATCGCTTGACCGACCGCGGTGCGGCCGTCGGTGATCAGCACACGGCGATACTTGGGATCGCAGGTGAGCTCGCGCCACTGCGGGTCGTCGTGCATGTCGGGTGTGTCCTCCGCCGGCAGCGCCATGACGATCGCCTGGCCTGACTTGTCGAGCTTCAATTGCAGCCGGGTCCGCTCGCCCTCGCGCAGATCGCCGTGCAGATGCGCGACGATCGACGGGCCGGCGTCGAGCGCGACGGTGCCGATGCGCCACGGCATGCGCTCCCGGAAATAGACGTCGGTCGAGGTGCGGATCGTCGTCTCGGCCAGGAGCGTGCCGCGATTGTCGGCGTCGCGGAACGGCAGGCGATGCGACAGGCAGCGCGGACAGGCATCGCGCGGCGGATAGACCACCTGGGCGCAGTCGGCACAGACCTGTAGCTGGAAGCGCCCTTCGGCGGCGGCGGCAGTGAGGCCGTGCGCAGTGCGGCTGCGCATGCCCGCCGGCAGGAGCGGCAGGCGCGTCTTCTTGAGCGGATCCTTGCGCTTGGGCCGGGCGAGCGGCTTGGTCATGCGCGGCCTCCGGCGAGCAACGCGGCGCCGCTGGCGAGACCGCGGTCGTAGGTGATCATGCCGAAGCCCGACACCAGGCCGATCGCGGCGTCGGGCACGGCCGCGCCCAGCGGTGCGCCGGTGAGCTGGCGCACCGCCTCGACCAGGCCGAGGAAACCGCCGGCTGCTCCCGCCTGCCCGACCGAGAGTTGGCCGCCCGAGGTGTTGTGCGGAAAGCTGCCATCCGCGGTCAGGGTGTTGGCGCGGACGAATTGCGCGCCCTCGCCCTTGCCGCAAAAGCCGAGATCCTCGATCTGCATCATGCAAATTACCGGATAGTCGTCGTAGGTCTGCACGAAGTCGACGTTGGCGGCGGTGACACCGGCCATGGCGTAGAACTCGGCGATATCGAGCGCCCAGCCGCCGCGATACTGGATGGGATCCTCGGGAAAGGCGTTGTGCCGTTCGATGGTGGCGAGCAGGCGCGCCGCCGGCAGACCGAGCGAGCGCGCCACGTCGTCGCGACACACCAGAAAGGCTTCGGCGCCGGCGCACGGCATCACGCAGTCGAACAGATGGATCGGATCGGAGATGGCGCGCGCGCCGAGATACTCATCGAGCGTCAACGGCTTCTTCATCAGGGCGTGCGGAAATTTCAGCGCGTTGTCGCGCTGGGCCACGCAGATCCGGCCGAAATCCTCGCGCGTGGCGCCGTAGCGCTTCATGTAGTTGCGGGTGATCAACGCGAAGCTCGCGTTGGGCCCGCCCGAGCCGTAGGGATAGACGGCATCCTGGGCGAAGCGCGAGAAGGTCGAGAGCATGCGGCGGAACGAATCGACCTGATTGGTGTCGCCGGCGACGCAGACCACGAACTCGGCATCGCCGCACTGCACGGCGCGGGCCGCCCGGCGCAGGGCCACGACACCGCTCGCGCCGCCCAGCGGCACATGGTCGAGCCAGCGCGGCGACAGACCAAGATGCTGGGTCAGGCCGATCGCGGTGTCGGGGCCGACGGTGAAGCTCGCGAGCGATAGGCCGTCGATATCGGCGCTGGTGAGCCCGGCTGCGCCGATCACCTCGCGCACCGCGCGGCCGACCCACCAGTGCGCCGTGTTGGTCGAGTAGCGGCGATAGGGAATCGTGACCGGCGCCGCCACGACGACGCCGTCGTACGGCATCCGCTCGGATCGTGGCCGGTCGGCTGCCATGTTGCGGCGCCTCACACGAAGAGCTGGATGCTGCCCAGGGCAGCATCGCAATTGATCAGGTCGACGCGCTTCAGGCGGATTCTCAGCACCCCATCGACCGTTGTCAGATGATGGGTGACCCAGGCGGCGTAGAGCGTCTGCTGATCGCCGCGGCTTTCGACATAGTGCATCGGCGTCCACGTAACGTAGTGCGCCTTGCCATCGTCGCGGGCGTCGACTTGCGGCGTCTGCAGCACGTGATGACAGCGGCTGCGCGGGCTCTGGCTGTAAGTCGCCTTGCCCTTCAGCCGCTCGATGCGGATCTCGAGCAGCAGCTTGTCCTCGTACATCAGCGAGGTCGTGAGCCTGGGGTCGGTCTGGCCGGGCTCGAGCGGTATCCAGTAGTGGCCGTCCTCGGCGAACAGGCCGAGCCAATCGTCGAGGCGCTGCTGGTCGAGCAGACGCGCTTCGTGCACGACGAAGTCGATCAGTTGCCGGTCGGTCGGGGGCGCGCTCATCGCGGCCTAAAGCCCCATGGTCATGAACTTGGTCCAGGCGCGGAACTGGTTGCGCATCTGCCATTCCGACGTGCCGTCGGTCACGGCGTTGCGTCGGCCCGCCTCGTCGGCCGAGTAGAGGCGCTGGATGTTGACCCACTCGTTGCCGCTGCCGGCCAGGCCCGCTTGCGCCCGCTCGTAGATTTCGAGGTCGTCGTGGCCGACGACCGAGGTCGGCGCGTTGACCAGCCGATTGTACATCACCGTCCGCTCGAGCAGCGTGTCGGGCGCGCCGACCAGCCGGAACGCCCACGACTCGACCAGCGTCTCGTCGGCGGCGATCGGCTTGAACAGGCGCAGGAGCTGGATCGGTCCCTTCACCGTGACGTTGGGGAAGTAGACCGTGTTGTGGCGAGCCTCGCCCAGGATCGCCTTGGCGCGCGCCTCGCCGTAGGCCGCGACCATCTGCTCGAAATAGCCCGGGACGGCGGAGTAGTCGGAATGAATGGAATGCGCCACGCCGGTATGGCCGTGGCCGTTGTCCCAGACGCGAATGCCCATGCCCTGGAAGAACTCGTACGGGCTGGCGAAGGGCGCGTAGATCTCGACCGCCATCGGCTTCTTGGCGCCGGGCGGCGCCGACTTCCAGACCTCGACGGTGGTGCCGGCCGAAGATTGATGGGCGATCATCGGATGGCAGGTGTCGGTCAGGTTGTCGACCAGCATCTTCCAATTGCAGGCGTGGCGATAGCGAAGCGCACCGCCCGCGACCTCGAGCCGGCCCTGCGGCGAGCGGTCGACCATGTTGTCGATGCTCGACAGCGATTCGCCGAAGAACTCGTCGAAGCCCGGTCCGGCGTCGTTCAGCTTGCCGAACACGAAGCCGCGATAGTTGCGGACATGACGCACCGGCGTCATGCCGCGCGCCGCCACGCCATCGGCGAAGCCCGTGCCGTCGTACCCCGACTTGAGCGGGACGCCGGCCAGGCTGCCGTCGAGCCGGAAGGTCCAGGCATGGTAGGGGCAGCGGAAAAAGCGGCCGGTGTTGCCGCAGGCCTCGCCGGTCAGCCGCGTGCCTTTGTGCGGGCAGCGATTGTGCAGCACCTTGATGCTGTCGGGCGTGTCGCGGACCATGACGACGGGTTGGTTGCCGATGGTGGTGGCGTAGTAGTCGCCGACCCTGGGCACCTGGCTGTCGTGGCCGACATAGACCCAGGTGTTGGCGAACAGCTGCTCCATCTCCAGCTCGAACACCTCGCGGTCGAGATAGACGTCGCGATGAACCTCGGTCTCCCGCACCAGCGCAGTGAGCGCCTGCCGGTTGCCGCGATACCTACCGATCATCGCGATCTCCATGAGCGGGAGGCAGCCACGTCTTCCTCCCTGCGCGCAAGCGCGAGGAGGACGACATCGAGTGGTTCACCCCTACCCGCCCCATCACAGAAAGCTCTCGATGGTCTTGAGGGTGTCGTCGAGGGCGCGGCCTTCGGCGTCGGCGAGGGCGGCTTGGCGCAGCCGCCGCACCCAGTCGGCGGCATCGGCGCGGCCTTCGAGGCGCTTGGCCATCGCCATGACGCGCGAGAACTTGCCCTGCCCGGCATCGTGCGTGTCGGAGTAGCCCTTGACCAGGCGACGCGCTTCGAGGAGCTCGACGCCCAATGCCGTGTCGCGGCGGGCCGCCGCCAGCGCCTGATCGAGCCAAGCCTGCAGGTGCGCCATCTCGCGGCGATGGCGCAGCGTGCTGCGGCGGAACCGCCGCCAGCCGGCCAGGACGTAAAGCGGCAGGAAACCGCCGAGCGTTCCGGTGTTGACCCGTCGGCCGCGGTCGACCAGGCGGCGCAGCGCCGCCACCAGCCGCGGCCGCGCTTCGATCCACGCGCCAAGTCCGGCCGGCAGAGTGCCGCACATCTCCTCGACGCGCGGGTGCATGAACTCGGTGATGTAGACGAGTTGATCGTCCCGCACCGCCACCTCGCTGCGCACGCGATCGAAGCGGCTGCCGCGCGTCTTGAGATCGGCGACGCGCATCACGTCGTCGTAGGCCATGGCGCGTGCGATCTGCTTGGCCGCGGCGATCACCAGAGGGCAGTCCGCCTTCCCCGCTTCGATCGCCGCCACGGTGCTCAGACGATCGAGATACTCGGCGCCGTAGGCCACGTCCTGGAAGTCGACGACGCGCCCCAGGCCGGCAGCGATCATCGGATGGGCCGGCGCCGCGAACTGCGTGCGGGCGCGCTCGACCAGGGCATCGAAGCCGGCATGACCGACCGGCCGCAACTCGGGAAAACGTTTCGACGTCGCGCCGCCGCGCGGCGGCGCGGGGCTCGGCGTCTTGGACTCGGCCACCGCCGCGTCGTGGGCGCGGCCGAAAGCACGCAGGCTCGCCTCGACGCCGAGCCCGGCCTCGCGGATCGTGGCCTCGTAGGCGGCGCGCGGGAACGGCAAGGCGCCCGACGCCGCCAGGGCGCCGAACAGGGCGGCCGAGATCACGCTGTCGCTCTGCTCGGCGATCGCCGCCATGTCGAAGGCGAGGAAGCGCTTGCTGGCGGCGCGCGCCGCCTCGTAGACCTTGGCGGGATCGCCGGCGCCCTCGCCGGGCACAATCTTCTCGCTCACCGCATAGGAGCGGTGCGACGAGGCGATCAGCGTCGTGCGATCGGCCGACACGAAGCCGCGTTGCATGGCGCGGCCCGCCTCCATCAACTCGGCGCCGATCACGATGTCGACCTCGCCGGGCGCCGGCATCAGCGCCAAGACGGGGCGGCGACCCGAGCCGTCGGCCTGGATGGTCTCGACGTAGTAGACGGTGGCGCCGGTCCGCTGGGCGACGCCCGGCACCGAGGTCGACTGCGCCAGCCAGCCCTGCGATTCGAGCAGCGCCACGATCCAATCAACCAGCACGCCGCCGCCCTGGCCGCCCATCGCCAGCACGGCGATGGCGATCGGCCGGCGCGCATCGAGCGGCGGCGGGACGGTCTCGGAAACGCGGGCGTCCATCGGCGCTCAGGCCAGTTGCAGCCGCCGTCGGGCGCGGTGGCGCTGCAGGGCGCCGATGACGGCGCCGCGCAGCCGGGCCAGAAAGCGATCCCACGGCCGGGGGTTGACGACGACGTCGGCGCGATAGAAGGACGGGCAGAGCACGGCGGCTTCCGACACCTCGCCGCAATTGCCGCAGCCGACGCAGGAATTGTCGATGGCGGCGACCGGATCGTCCTTCAGCGGATCGGCCGTCTGCTTGACCGACAGCGACGGGCAGCCGGACAGGCGGATGCAGGCGTGATCGCCGGTGCAGACATCCTCGTCGACGCCGAAACGTTGCCGCACCATGCGCTGGCCCGCCTTCACCGCCTTGGCGAATTGCGGCCGTTCGCGGCGCTGGCGGTTCAGCATGCATTCGGACGAGGCGACGATGACCTTCAATCCCGGCTGCTGGCTCGCCAACGCCTCCTTCAGCGTGTCGCGCATGCGCGCCACGTCGTAGGTACGGTCGATCTCGCGCACCCAGTCGACGCCCATGCCCTTGACCGCCGCCGAGATCGGATGCTTGGTCGAGCGCGAGCGGTTGGAGGCGCGCGACGACAGCAGATCCTGTCCGCCGGTCGCGGCGGAATAGTGGTTGTCGACGATCAGCACCACGCCGTCGCTCTTGTTGAACACGGCGTTGCCGATGCCCGAGGTCAGACCGTTGTGCCAGAAGCCGCCGTCGCCCATCATCGCGATGGCGCGCTTGCCTGCCTTGACGTTGAACGCCGAGGCCGAGGCCGGCCCCAAGCCGTAGCCCATGGTGGTCGTGCCGATGTTGAAGGGCGGCATGATCGAGAACAGGTGGCAGCCGATGTCGGCCGCGACGTGGTGCGGTCCCAGCTCGCGCTCGACCAGCTTCATGGCGGCGAAGATCGGCCGTTCGGGGCAGCCGGTGCAGAAGCCCGGCGGGCGCGGCGGCACGACCTCGGCCAGCGCCTTGGCGTGGCGTTCCTCCAAGGCCGGCGGCGCGTTGGAGGCGCGCACCGCGGGCGCCAGCACGTCGGGGATCCATTGCCGCGCGAAGCCGCCGATCGCCGCGCTCATCACCGCCGCAGTGTACTCGCCGGCCATCGGAAAGAGGTCCTTGCCCGACAGGACGGCCGGCACGCCGGCCTGGCGCAGGATCTTGCTCAGCGCCTGCTCGATGAAATCGGGCTGGCCCTCCTCGACCAGCAGCACGGCGCGCTTGGCGTGGCAGAACGCGACGACCTCGTCGGGCACCAGGGGATATGTGACGTTCAAGACGTAGAGCGGGACGCGGCTGGTGCCCCAGATGTCGGCCAGGCCCAGGCCCTGCAGGGCGCGCAGCACGCCGTTGTACATGCCACCCTGGAGGATGATGCCGACATCGTCGAGATCGCCCGGCACGATCTCGTTCATCCGCTGTGCCTTGATGAACTCGAGGGTGGCGGGCCAGCGCTTCTCGATCTTGTCCTTCTCGTGCACGTAGGAGGCGGGCGGCAGCACGACGCGGTTGGTGTCGCGCCGCGGCGCCTCGAGGGCGTCCTTGACGCTCATGGTCGGCGGCCGGTTGGTCTTGGCGCGGAAACTGCCGCGGACATGGCAGGCGCGGATGCGCACCTCGAGCATGACCGGCGTGTTGGACGCCTCGGACAATTCGAAGCCCAGCTCGACCGAGCGCACGATGCTCTCGAGATCGGGCTTGGGATCGAGCAGCCAGATCTGCGACTTCATGGCGTAGGCGTGGCTGCGCTCCTGCATGATCGAGGAGCCTTCGCCGTAATCCTCGCCGACGATGATCAGGGCGCCGCCGGTGACGCCGCCCGACGACAGGTTGGCCAGCGCATCCGACGCGACGTTGGTGCCGACCGGCGCCTTGAAGGTGACGGCGCCGCGGATCGGATACATGACCGAGGCGGCGAGCGTCGCCGCAGCGGCGGCTTCGCTGGCGCTCGATTCGAAATGCACGCCGAGCTCGCCCAGAATGTCCTGGCCGTCGGCCAGGACGTCCATCAGATGCGAGATCGGCGCGCCCTGGTAGCCCGCGACATAGCCGACGCCCGACTGCAGCAGCGCCTTGGTGATGGCCAGGATGCCTTCGCCGCGGAATTCCTGCCCGTCGCCGAGCCGGAGGTCCTGCACTTCCTTTGCGAAAGATCGTTCGGCCATGGCGGGTCTCTCGCGAACGTGGCGGTCGCGAGATAGTTAAGAGGTGAAATTTTTCGCTGTCAATCAGCCGGCCGCAGGCTCACGGGCCGGGTGCACGCCAACCGAGTTCCCATGCCACCGATGTGCGCTTGACTCGGGCTTTCGAGAAACTTTAGCATTAAAACATTTCCGGCCGGGCGCGACCGCAGCGCGTTCCTTGGGGAGGGCGAACTGGTCATGCGGCTGCTATGGCAAAGCTTCGTCGATCGGACGCAGAACGCCGCCTACTTCGAGCGCCTGCACGCCCATCTCGCCAAGCTCGCCGCGCCCGGCACCACCGTCGACCTCGTGGGCATGTCGCCGCCCGACCGCGACTTCGGCCGCCTGACCGAGTTCCGCTGCGCCATCCAGGCGGTCGACAATGCGCTGGCCGGCGAACAGGACGGCTATGACGGCTTCGTGGTCGGCCACTTCCAGGATCCCGGCCTGTACGAGGCGCGCTCGGCCTTGCGCATCCCGGTCGTCGGCACCGGCGAGGCAACGCTGCACTTCGCCGCCCAGCTCGGCCGGCGGATCGCCCTGGTGTCGATCGATCCGGTGTTCGAGGTCTGGCATTTCGAGCAGGCCGAACGCTACGGTCTCGGCGACCGCCTGGTCGGCGTCGCGGGTCTCGGCGCCGTGCCCGAGGATTTCACCGCCGCCTTCGCCGGCGACGAGGCGGCCTATCGGCGACTGAAGGCCGCCTTCGAAGACTGCGCCCGGCCGCTGGTCGAGCGCGGCGCCGACGTGGTGGTGACGGCGGGCGTGCTGCCCGGCCTCCTGATGGCGCGCGAGCGCGGCCTCACGGTCGGCCATGCGCCGGTCGTCGATTGCTCGGCGGTGGCTTTGAAGAGTGCCGAGATGTGGGTGACGCTGCACCAGGCGAGCGGCCTGGAGCCGAGCCGCGGCCCGAGCTTCGCGCGGGCGCCAGCGCGCGCCATCAAGGATTTCCGCGATCTCGCCGGGCGGGGCTTGCGCCATGACTGAGGAAGTCGTCGACGGCTCGGGCGAAAGCCTGCGGCATCTGGTCGGGCAACGGCACCATGCCGCCGGCGATCTCGACCAGCCGGCTGCCGGCGATCGCCGACGCGACCTTGCCGGCATGCGGATAGGCGTGCGGATCGGCGGTCGGCGCGATCACCAGCGTGGGACAGCGCACTGCCGCCAGACGCGGCTCCATGACGTAGCGGCCGACGACGCGATGGCCCTCGGCGGCGCGCGGTCCCGCCTTCAGCGCGTCGGCGACGAAGCGCTCCAGCAGGTCGGGCCGCTCGGCGGGATAGAACGGTTGGCGCATCGCCCACAGCTCGAGCAGGTGGCGGCCGTCGGCGGCGGCGGCGACCTCGTCGATGACGGGCTTGCCGGGCGCCGCCAACCGCCGCGCCGCATCGACATAGGGCGATGCCGACAGCACCAGCGCCTCGACGCGCTCGGGATGCATGGCCGCCATCTCGACGGCGATCGCCGCGCCGGTGTGGTGGCCGACCACGACGGCGCTCGAATGGCCGAGCTTGGCCAGCAGCTCGTGCGCCACCGCCGCCCAGCGTTCGATCGAATCCTCGCCCGCCGGCAGCGGCCGGGAGTCGCCGAAGCCCACCGTATCCATGGCGATTGCTCTATACTTGCCGCCGAGCAGCGGCAGCACCTCGCGGAACTCGTCCCACGAGCGCGGCGTCTGATGCAGCAGCAGGACCGGCCGTCCGGCGCCGCAGACGGCGACGTGGACCAGGCCGCAAGACAGGGTGACGAAAGAGCGTTCAATCACGGGCATCATCACGGGCGTCATCACGGGGAGTGATCGAGCAAGACAAGGAGATGGGCATGAAGACTAGCATCACCGCGGCGGTTCTCGCCGCTTCTTTGGCCATGGCGGCAGCGGCCAAGGCCGAGATCACCGTCGGGTTCGTGACGTCGCAAAGCGGACCGGGCTCGTCGATCGGCGTGCTCTACGACCGCGGCATCAAGGCCGCCGCCGAGTATGCGCTGAGCGTCGGCGCCGAGAAGATCAAGCTGATCCAGCTCGACGACGGTTCGGACCCCTCGGCGGCGACGCGCAATGCGCGCAAGCTGGTCGAGGAGAGCAAGGTCGATCTGCTGATCGGCACCGCCACGGCGCCGTCCTCGATCGCCATGGCGGCGGTCGCCAACGAGCTCAAGGTGCCGCTGATCTCGATCTCGCCGATCACGCCGCCGGCCTCCGACTCGGGCGACCGCTGGGCGATCGCCGTGCCGCAGCCGCCCAGCCTGATGGTCAAGGTGGTGGTCGACCGCATGAAGCGCGACAGCATCAAGAACTTCGCCTATATCGGCTTCTCCGACGCCTGGGGCGACCTGGTCTACAACGGCGCGCAGAAGCCGGCCGAGGCCGACGGCATCAAGATCCTGACCAACGAGCGCTATGCCCGCACCGACACGTCGGTGACCGGCCAGGTGCTGAAGATGCTGGCGACCAGGCCCGACGCGGTGCTGCTCGGCGGCTCGGCGACCCAGGGCGCGCTGCCGCCGCTGGCGCTGGCCGAGCGCGGCTACAAGGGTCCGCTCTACGGCACGCCCGCCCTGCTCAACACCGACTTCATCCGCGTCGGCGGCAAGGCGGTCGAGGGCGTGCAGGTCTCGGCCGGACCGGTGATCGTGGCCGAGCAATTGCCGGACTCGCATTTCAGCAAGAAGATCTCCATGGAGTTCCGCGCCGCCTACCAGAAAGCCAACGGCATGCCGACCACCGACGGCTTCTCGGCCTACTCCTTCGACGCCTGGCTGATCTTCCTCGACGCCGCCAAGCGGGCGATGGCGACGGCCAAGCCGGGCACGCCGGAGTTCCGCACCGCTCTCAGGAACGCCATCTTCACCACCAAAGACCTCGGCGGCACGCACGCCATCTACAACTTCAAGCCAGGCGACAGCTACGGCGTCGACGAGCGCGCGCTGGTCATGGTGCGGCTGGTGAACGGCCAGTGGAAGTACGAGCCGTAGGACGGACATCGTCGAGGCTGCTGGCGTGACGGCGGCGGCATGACCGGCGAGATCGCGGCGATCCTGGCGATGGACGGCATCGCCAGCGGGGCGATCTACGTCCTGATCGGCCTCGGGCTGGTGCTGATCTTCGCGGTGACGCGGGTGATCTTCGTGCCGTTCGGCGACATCGCCGCCTTCGCCGCCCTGAGCCTCGCCTCGCTGGAGACCGGCGGCCGGCCGGGCACGGTCGGCCTGGTCGCCGTGCTCGCCGTGCTGGCGACCGCCGTCGAGGTGAGCGCGCTGGTGCGGCAGGGCGCGCTGCATCGCCTGCCGCGCGCCCTGCTGCTCTATCTCGTGCTGCCGCTGGTCCCGGCGGCGGCGGTGTGGTTCGCCGCCGGAACGACCCTGTCGATGCCGCTCAGGATCGCGCTGGCGCTGGCGCTGGTGCTGCCGATCGCGCCGCTGCTCGATCGCATCGTGTTCCGGCCGATCGCCGACGCCTCGGTGCTGCTGCTGCTCACCGTGGCGGTGGCCCTGCATTTCGCACTGTCGGGGCTCGGCCTGATGTTCTTCGGCCCCGAGGGCGTGCGCACCAAACCGCTGACCGAGGCGGTGTTCGACCTCGCCGGGCTGATCGTCAACGGCCAGACGCTGCTGATCGTGGCGGCGTCGGTCGTCTTCTGCGGCCTCTTGTTCCTCTATTTCGAGTACACGATCCAGGGCAAGGCGCTGCGCGCCACGGCGGTCAACCGCACCGGTGCGCGCCTGGTCGGCATCCGGCCGGCGGCGACCGGCACCGTGGCCTATCTGCTGGCTTCGCTGCTGGCCGGCATCTCGGGCGTGCTGATCGCGCCGGTGACGACGATCTTCTACGATTCGGGCTTCCTGCTCGGCCTGAAAGCCTTCGTCGGCGCCATCATCGGCGCCATGGTGAGCTATCCGGTGACCGCGGCGGGCGCGGTGATGGTCGGGCTGCTGGAGAGCTTCACGTCGTTCTGGCTCAGCGCCTACAAGGAAGTCGTGGTGTTCGGCCTGCTGATCCCGGTCCTGCTGTGGCGATCGCTCAGCCTCGCCGGCAGCGAAGAAGAAGAGGCCGAGGATTGACCGCCGCGCAGTTCCGCCTCGTCTGCCTGGCCGCGATCGTGGCGATCGCGGCGGCGCCGAGCGTGCTCAGCCCGTTCAGCGTGACGCTGATGAACTATATCGGCATCTATGCGCTGGCCGTGCTCGGCCTCGTCCTGCTGTCGGGCATCGGCGGCATGCTGTCGTTCGGCCAGGCGGCGTTCGTCGGCATCGCCGCCTACGGCACGGCGTGGCTGACGACGCGGCTCGGCTACTCGCCGTGGGCCGGCCTCGTGCTGGGACTGCTGGCGACCGGACTGGTCGCCGCCATCCTGGGCGCCGTCACGCTGCGGCTGGGCGGCCATTTCCTGTCGCTCAGCACCATCGCCTGGGGGCTCGCCACCTATTTCCTGTTCGGCAACCTGCCGATGCTCGGCCAGTTCAACGGCATCGCCGACATTCCGCCGATCGCGATCGGCCCCTACGCGCTGACTGGCAGCGGCAGCATCTACTACCTGATCTGGCTGATCGTGATCGCAGCGCTGGCGCTGTCGGCCAACCTGCTCGATTCGCGCGAGGGCCGCGCGGTGCGGGCGCTGCGCGCCGGGCACGTCATGACCGAAAGCCTCGGCATCGATCCGTTCCGCGTCAAGCTCGTGACCTTCGTCATCGCCGCCCTGCTGTCGGCGCTGTCGGGCTGGCTGTACGCCCATATGAGCCGCTTCGTCAGTCCCGCGCCGTTCGATGTCGGCGCCAGCATCCTCTATCTCCTGATGGCGATGGTCGGCGGCATGACCACGCTGTCGGGCGCGGTCGCCGGGGCGGCCATCGTGACCCTGCTCAAGAACAGCATCCAGGACTGGCTGCCGGTGATCGCGCCGGGCGCCTCGGGCCAGCTCGAGATCGTGGTGTTCTCGGTGCTGTTCATCGTGCTCCTGCAGCGGGCGCGCGCCGGCATCGTGCCGCTCGCGCTGCGCTTCC
>VGCQ01000034.1 GCA_016870055.1 Alphaproteobacteria bacterium
TCGATGCCGAGATCCGCAAGATCGTGAACGACGCTGCCGAGTTCGCCCAGCACAGCCCCGAGCCCGACGCCGCCGAGCTGTGGACCGACGTGCTGGTCGGAGCCTGAGCCATGTCCATTCCCGTTTTGATGCCGGCGCTCTCGCCGACCATGACCGAGGGCAAGCTGGCCAAGTGGCATGTCAAGGTCGGCGATGCCGTGAAGGCCGGGCAGGTCATCTGCGAGATCGAGACCGACAAGGCGACCATGGAGGTCGAGGCGGTCGATGAAGGCACGGTGGCGCAGCTCCTGGTCGCCGAGGGCACCGAGGGCGTCGCGGTCAACACGCCGATCTGCGTGTTGGCGGCCGATGGCGAGAGCCTGGCCGACGCCGCCAAGGCCGCACCGGCCGCCACGGCCAGTTCAGCCGAGCCTGCGAAGGCAGAGCCGGCGCCGCGAGCGGTCGCCTCCGCTCCTTCCGCGCCGCCCGCCGCCCGGGCTGCCGCCGAGCCGGAATGGAACGGCAGGACCCAGCACATGACGGTGCGCGAGGCGTTGCGCGATGCCATGGCCGAGGAGATGCGCAAGGACGGCAACGTCTTCCTGATGGGCGAGGAGGTCGCGCAGTACCAAGGCGCCTACAAAGTGAGCCAGGGCCTGCTCGAGGAGTTCGGCGCCAAGCGCGTGATCGACACGCCGATCACCGAGCACGGCTTCGCCGGCCTGGGCGTCGGTGCGGCGTTCGGCGGACTGAAGCCGATCGTCGAGTTCATGACCTTCAACTTCGCCATGCAGGCGATCGACCAGATCATCAACTCGGCGGCCAAGACCCATTACATGTCGGGCGGCCAGATGACCTGTCCGATCGTGTTCCGCGGCCCCAATGGCGCGGCGGCGCGCGTCGCCGCTCAGCATTCGCAATGCTATGCGAGCTGGTATGCGCACGTGCCTGGCCTGCGCGTGCTGGCGCCGTGGAACGGCGCCGACGCCAAGGGACTCCTGAAGGCCGCCATCCGCGATCCCAACCCGGTGATCTTCCTCGAGAACGAGATCCTCTATGGCCAGTCGTTCGACGTGCCGGACGACCCCGAGTTCGTGCTGCCGATCGGCAAGGCCAAGATCGAGCGGCCGGGCAAGGACGTCACCATCACCGCCTTCTCGATCATGGTCGGCAAGGCGCTGGCCGCTGCCGAGGAACTGGCTAGGCAGGGCATCGACGCCGAGGTCATCAACCTGCGCAGCCTGCGGCCGTTCGATACCGCGACCGTCGTCACCTCGGTCAAGAAGACCAATCGTCTGGTGTCGGTCGAGGAGGGCTGGGCCTTCGCCGGCATCGGCTCGGAGCTTGCCGCACAGATGATGGAGCAGGCCTTCGATTGGCTCGACGCACCGGTCAAGCGTGTGCATGGCCTCGATGTGCCGCTGCCCTATGCCGCCAACCTCGAGAAGATGGCGCTGCCGCAGGCGGATAACATCGTCGCGGTCGCCCGCGAAGTCTGCAATCGCTGACGCCGGAAGACCATGTCGATCAATATCCTGATGCCCGCGCTGTCGCCCACCATGACGGAGGGCAAGCTGGCCAAGTGGCACGTCGCTGTCGGCGACGCCGTGAAGGCCGGCCAGGTGATCTGCGAGATCGAGACCGATAAGGCGACCATGGAGGTCGAGGCGGTCGACGAAGGCAAGATCGGCCAGCTTGTCGTCGCGGAAGGCACCGAAGGGGTCAAGGTGAACGCCGTGATCGCCGTCCTCCTGGAGGACGGCGAGAAGGATGTGCCCAAAGTCGCGGCTGCGCCGGCGGCGGCTGCACCGGCTACCGCCACGGCAGCGACACCGGTTGCAGCCGCGAGGCCGACGCCTGCGCCTGCGCTTCCGCCGGCGGCCGTGTCGAGCGGCACGCGTCTCTTCGCCTCGCCGCTTGCCAAGCGGATCGCGGCCGACAAGGGCATCGACCTTTCGCGTTTGAAAGGCAGCGGGCCCAATGGCCGGATCGTCAAGGCCGATGTCGAAGGCGCCAAGCCGGGCGCGGCGCCGGTTGCAACACCGACCGCTGCGCCAGCGCCGCGGCCCGCCGCGCCGGCCGCTCAGCCGGTATTCGTGGCACCGGGCGACAGCCGCCTGCCGCACAGTGCCGTTCGCAAAGTCATCGCCCGGCGCATGCTCGAATCCAAGCAGACAGTGCCGCATTTCTACCTGACGGTTGAGCTCGAGATCGACGCGCTGCTGGCGGCGCGGCAGGCGATCAATGCGGTGGCCGAGAAGAAGGGCGCCAAGGTTTCGGTTAACGACATGGTGATCAAGGCCTGCGCCAAGGCGCTGCGCGATCATCCCGAGTGCAACGCCTCGTGGACCGAGGACGAGATGATTCGGTACGGCGCCGTCGACATCTCAGTCGCCGTCGCCACCGACCGCGGTCTGATCACGCCGATCGTGCGCAACGCCGACATGAAGGGCTTGGCCCAGATCGCCACCGAGATGAAGGACCTCGCCGCGCGCGCCAAAACCGGCAAGCTCAAGCTCGACGAGTTCCAGGGCGGCGGTTTCACGATCTCGAACTTGGGGATGTTCGGCGTGCAGAGCTTCGCCGCCATCATCAATCCGCCGCAGGCCATGATCCTGGCGGTCGGTGCGGGCGAGGAGCGGGCGGTCGTGCGCAAGGGCCAGATGGTCGTGCGCACCATGATGAGCTGCACGCTCGCCGTCGATCATCGCGTCGTCGATGGCGCCATGGGGGCGCAGTTCCTGCAAACGCTGCGCGCCTATGTCGAGCAGCCGGCGTCTATGCTGGTCTAGGAGCACGCCATGGCCGACACCAGCTTCGACATCATCGTGGTGGGCGGCGGTCCCGGCGGCTATGTCGCCGCCATCCGCGCCGCCCAGCTTGGCCTCAAGACAGCGGTGGTCGAGCGCGAGCACATGGGCGGCATCTGCCTCAACTGGGGCTGCATCCCGACCAAGGCGCTGCTGCGTACCTCGGAAGTTTTCAGCCTCATCAAGCATGCCGACGCTTTTGGCCTCTCGGTGAAAGACGTGTCGTTCGACGCCGAGAAGATCGTCGAGCGCTCACGCAAGGTGGCCAGCCAGCTCAGCAACGGCGTCAAAGGCCTGATGAAGAAGAACAAGATCACGGTGTTCGACGGTGCGGCCAAGCTGGCGGGCGTCGAGGGCGGGCAGCGCAAGCTCGCGGTGGCGATGGACGACAAGAGCACCGTCGCCCTCACCGCCAAGAACGTGATCCTGGCGACCGGCGCGCGGGCGCGGCAGTTGCCCGGGCTGGAGTCCGACGGCAAGCTCGTCTGGACCTACAAGGAAGCCATGGTGCCGCCGGAATTCCCCAAGTCGCTGCTGGTCATCGGCTCGGGCGCGATCGGCATCGAGTTCGCGAGCTTCTATCGCACCATGGGCGCCGAGGTGACGGTGGCTGAGGTTCTCGACCGCATCCTGCCGGTCGAGGACGAAGAGGTCTCGGCCTTCGCCAAGCGCGCCTTCGAGAAGCAGGGCATGAAGATCCTGACAGGCGCCACGGTCGCCAACCTGAAGAAGGCAGGCAACAAGGTGACGGCCACGATCGCGGCCGGCGGCAAGAGCCAGGAGATCACCGTCGACCGCGTGATCAGCGCCGTCGGCATCGTCGGCAATGTCGAGAATCTGGGACTCGAAGGAACCAAGGTGAAGGTCGAGAAGACCCACATCGTGATCGACCAATGGGGCTTCACCGGCGAACCGAATGTCTATGCCATCGGCGACGTGGCGGGCCCGCCCTGGCTCGCTCACAAGGCGATGCACGAGGGTGTGCTGGTGGTCGAGAAGATCGCCGGCGTGAAGGGCGTTCACCCGATGAACAGCCAGAACATCCCCGGCTGTACCTATTGCCAGCCGCAGGTCGCGAGCATCGGCCTCACCGAAGCGGCCGCCAAAGCCAACGGCCTGCAGGTCAAGGTCGGCAAGTTCCCGTTCATCGGCAACGGCAAGGCGATCGCGCTGGGCGAGCCCGAGGGCTTCATCAAGACGGTATTCGACGCCAAGACCGGCGAGCTTCTCGGCGCGCATATGATCGGCGCCGAGGTCACCGAGCTGATCCAGGGGTACAGCGTCGCCAAGACCTTGGAGACGACCGAGGCCGAGCTGATGGCCACCGTGTTCCCGCATCCGACCCTGTCGGAGATGATGCACGAATCGGTACTGGCGGCCTATGGGCGGACGCTCCATATCTAGCCGGACATGGACGGCACCCTCGACAAGTCACCCTTGAGCCGGGCCGAGCGCCATCCCGAGAAAGCGCACCGTCCGGACAATCCGATCCGCCGCAAGCCGGACTGGATTCGGGTGCGCGCGCCCAATTCGCCGGAATATGCCGAGACCAAGCGCCTGATGCGTCAGTACGGCCTCGCCACCGTATGCGAGGAGGCGGCCTGTCCGAACATCGGCGAGTGCTGGAAGCACAAGCACGCGACCTTCATGATCATGGGCGAGGTTTGCACGCGGGCCTGCGCCTTCTGCAACGTCGCCACCGGCAAGCCGGGCGCCCTCAATCCGCACGAACCCGCCAACATCGCCGAGGCGGTGGGCAAGCTCGGGCTCGGCCATGTCGTGGTGACGTCGGTCGACCGCGATGACCTCGACGATGGCGGGGCGGGGCACTTCGCCCAGGTGATCGCCGCGCTGAGGCAGCAGGCGCCGGGCACCACTGTCGAGGTGCTGACGCCCGACTTCCTGCGCAAGGACGGCGCCATCGAGACCGTCGTCGCGGCACGTCCCGACGTGTTCAACCACAACCTCGAGACGGTGCCGCGACTCTACCCGACGATCCGACCCGGCGCGCGCTACTTCACGTCGCTCAGGCTGCTGGCGAAGGTGAAGGAGATCGATCCCACGAGCTTCACCAAGTCCGGCCTGATGGTCGGCCTGGGCGAGATGCGCGAGGAGATCCTGCAGGTGATGGACGATCTGCGGGCGGCCGACGTCGACTTCCTCACGGTCGGCCAATACCTGCAGCCGACACCCAAGCATGCGCCGATCGATCGCTTTTGGACCCCGGCCGAGTTCGATGAGCTTGCCACACTGGCCCGCGCCAAGGGCTTCCTGATGGTGTCGGCCTCGCCGCTGACCCGCTCCAGCTACCACGCTGGCGAGGACTTCGCCCGCCTGCGCGCCAATCGCGCCAACCGATCCACTTGAGCGTCACGCGGCATACCGAGCGGCGGGTCGTCGCCTACACGCCGATGCAGCTTTTCGAGCTGGTCGCTGACGTGCCGCGCTATCCCGAGTTCCTGCCGTGGTGTCATGCCGGACGCATCCGACGGCGCGAGAGCCCGACGGTGCAGATCGCCGAGCTCGCGATCGGCTTCGGCCCGTTTCACGAGAAGTTCACCTCGCGCGTCGTGCTGGCGCCCGACAGTGTGGATGGCCCGCGCATCGACACGACCGGCATCGAAGGGCCGTTTCGCCGCCTGGTCAGCCGCTGGACGTTTCAGCCTCATGCCGACGGTTGCCTGATCGATTTCGAGCTGGAGTTCGACTTCCGCTCGCTGCTCCTGCAACAGACCGTGCGATTGCTGTTCGCCGAAGCGGTGCGGCGCATGGTGAGCGCCTTCGAGGCGCGCGCTCGCGAGCTCTACGGCAAACCTAGCGTTCGGCCAGCGACGCCACTATCGTCAAGGCGGTGATCACCGACACACGGCGAATCGTGTCGCGGTCGCCCGGGAAGACATGGCGCTCGGCCACCATCTCGTGGCCGCGCCGGGCTCCCGCGAAATGCACCAGGCCGACCGGCTTGTCGGGCGAGCCGCCGCCGGGTCCTGCGACGCCGGTCACCGATACCGCAAGGTCGAGACCGGATCGCGCAAGGGCACCCGCCGCCATCGCTCGCGCCACCGGCTCGCTCACCGCGCCATGGCCGAGCAGCGCTTCCCACGGCACGCCGAGCATCTCGCGCTTGGCTTCGTTGGCGTAGGTGATGTAGGCGCGCTCGACCACATCCGAGGAGCCGGCGATCGCCGTCAAGGTCGCGGCGATCAGGCCACCGGTGCAGGACTCGGCCGTCGCGAGCTTCAAGCCGCGCTGCCGGCAAGCCACCAGCACCCGCTCGGCGACATTCCTCATTTCATGGTCGAACATCGTGAACCTCTAGCTTCTCGGCACTTCGACCGTGGCCACGGCCTGGGCGGCGATGCCCTCACGCCGGCCGGTGAAGCCCAGCCCCTCCGTCGTGGTGGCCTTTACGCTGACCCTTTCGCGGCCAATGCCTGCGATGCGGGCGATGCTGTCGACCATGGCCTCGCGGTGCGGGCCGATGCGCGGTGCTTCGCAGACCATCGTCAGGTCGAGGTGAACGATGCGGCCGCCGGCGGCGGCAAGCAGATCGACGGCGTGACGCAGGAAGCGATCCGAGGAGACACCACGCCACTGCGGATCGGACGGCGGGAAGTGCTTGCCGATGTCGCCGGCGCCGATCGTGCCCAGGACCGCGTCGGTCAGCGCGTGCAGGGCCACGTCGGCATCGGAGTGTCCGGCCAGTGCGCGGTCATGAGCGATGGCAACGCCTCCGAGCACCACCTTGTCGCCGGCTGCAAAGCCGTGCACGTCGAAGCCGAAGGCGGTGCGGGTCTCGGTGGTCGAAGTCATGTCGTCGGCCGTGGTGATCTTGCGATTGTCGTCGTGGCCCTCGACCATGACAACGCGCAGGCCGGCGCGTTCGGCGACTGCGGCATCGTCGGTCAGGGCCGAGCTTTCTCGGCTAGCCAGCGTCGCGGCCGCGCGGTGGGCGGCCAGCAGCTTGGCGAAGCGGAAGATCTGCGGCGTCTGAGCCCGCCACAGCCCGGTGCGCGGCACGGTGCCCGACAGCACGCCCGAGGTGTCCACTTTCTTGAGCGTGTCGGCAAGGGGGACGCCCAGCACCGCACCGTCGACACCTGGCGCCATCGCTTCCAGGCAGCCGATGATGTCGGAGACGCGAACGAAGGGGCGGGCGGCGTCGTGGATGGCGATCAGATCCGGCGCCTGACCGGCGAGCGCCTGCAAGCCGTTGAGGACCGATTGCTGACGGGTCACACCGCCCTCGACCGGTGCCGGCAGGGCTAGGTCCTGAGTGGCGGAGCGATAGAGGGCCTCGTCGCCCGCGGCGATCACCACCTGGATCCCGTCGATGCCAGGGGTGGCGCGAAAGACCTCGAGTGTGCGGCGCAGCACCGGGCGGCCGCCGAGCATGGCGTATTGCTTAGGCAGCGGGCCCCCGAACCGGCTGCCGCGCCCACCGGCGACGATCAGGGCGACACAATTTGGCACAGGCGGCTTGATATCACTGGAACCGACCGGCTGCACTTGGAGCGCTTGCCGATGCCGTCGGGACCGGCTAATGGTCGCCCAATTATTGTGCAACGCACAAGATGCCTACAATCTGACCAGTATCCATGAGTTCCATGCCTCGCCTCAAGCCGATCGACGTTGGCCTCATCCGGATTGAAGACCCCGTGATCCTGGCACCGATGTCGGGTGTGACCGACATGCCTTTCCGCCAGATGGTGAAGCGGGACGGGGCGGGGCTCGTCGTGTCCGAGATGATCGCCTCGGCGGCGATGGTGCGCGAGAACCGCAAGACCCTTCTGATGGCCAAGAACTCGCCGGAAGAGTTCCCGATGTCGGTCCAACTCGCCGGCTGCGAGCCCGAAATCATGGCCGATGCCGCCAAGCTCAACGAGGATCGCGGGGCGGCGATCATCGACATCAACTTCGGCTGCCCGGTGAAGAAGGTCGTCAACGGCCACGCCGGTTCGGCGCTGATGCGTGACGAGGTCCATGCGGTGAAGATCCTCGAGGCCACGGTCAAGGCGGTGACGCTGCCGGTCACGTTGAAGATGCGCACCGGCTGGGACTCCGCCAATCGCAACGCGCCCAGCCTGGCGCGCATCGCCGAGCGGTGCGGTATCCGCATGCTGACGGTGCATGGCCGTACGCGCTGCCAGTTTTACGACGGCCATGCCGACTGGGCGTTCGTTGCCGAGGTCAAGGCGGCGACACGCTTGCCGGTGATCGTCAACGGCGACATCACGACGCTCGACGATGTCGACGCTGCACTCGACCAATCGGGTGCCGACGGCATCATGATCGGGCGCGGCGCCTACGGCCGGCCGTGGTTCCTCAAGCAGGCGATGCACTACCTGCGGACGGGTGAGCGGTTGGCCGACCCTTCGCTGGTCGAGCAGTATGCCGCCGTGCGCGCCCATTTCGACGCCATGCTGTCGCACTACGGCAAGGAGACCGGGGTGCGTATGGCGCGCAAGCACCTGGGTTGGTACTCCAAGGGCATTCCGGCATCGGCCGAGTTCCGCGCCGCCGTCAATCGCGAGACCGACGCCGATGCGGTGCGCGCCAGGTTGGCGGCGTTCTTCCTGCCCAATCTCGAACGGCAGGCCGCCTAGATGGCCGTCCAGCCCCTCAAGCGGCCGGCGGCGACAATCGATCCATTTCCCGCCGCGATCCTCGATTCGCTTTCCGAGGCGGTCGTCGTGGTCGACGGTCGCGGCCACGTCCACTACGCCAACCTCGCCGCCGAGCAATTCTTCGGCGTCGGTCGAACCCGCCTGATCGGTCGCCCGCTGGACGAATTCGTGCCGGCCGACACCCCGCTCTTTTCACTGCTCGCACAGGTGCTCAACACGGGCGGCGCGGTCGCCGAGAACGGCGTCACGCTGGCCTCGCCGCGCATCGGCAGCCGATTCTGCGCGCTGCGTTTGGCGCCGGTGGTCGACAGCGACGGCCTGGTCGCCGTCTCGCTCACCGAACAGACGATCGCCCGCAACATCGACCGCCAGATGTCGCATCGCAGCGCTGCCCGCTCGGTGAGCGCGCTTGCCGCCATGCTGGCGCACGAGGTCAAGAATCCACTCTCGGGCATCCGCGGCGCCGCGCAGCTCCTGGAACAGTCGGTGCCCGATTCGGAGCGCGAACTGACCGGCCTCATTTGCGAGGAGACTGATCGCATTGTCGCCCTGGTCGACCGCATGGAGGCGTTTGCCGACGGCCGACCGATCGAGCGCGGTCCGATCAACATCCATCAGGTGTTGGGCCACGTGCTGCGCGTCTCGCGCAATGGCTTCGGCAAAGGTGTGCGCTTCATCGAAAGCTACGATCCTTCGTTGCCCGACGTTCATGGCGATCGCGACCAGCTCATCCAGGTTTTTCTGAACCTGGTGAAGAATGCCTGCGAGGCGCCGGGTGAGGGCGAGCGCGAGATCGAACTGTCCACGGCCTATCGTCACGGCCTAAGGCTTGCGGTTCCCGGCCAGCAAGCGCGGGTCAACCTGCCGCTGGTGGTGTCGGTGCGCGACAATGGCGGCGGCGTATCCGACGAGATCCGCGGAGATCTGTTCGACGCCTTCGTGACCAACAAGCCGACCGGAACCGGCCTCGGGCTCGCCCTGGTCGCCAAGATCGTCAACGATCATGGCGGCGCGATCGAGTTCGAGAGCGAGCCCGGCCGCACGGTCTTTCGCGTGACGCTGCCGCTGCAAATGCTGCAGGCCGCCCCGTGAGCGGCTCCGCCACCATCCTGGTTGCCGATGACGACCGCGCGATCCGCACCGTGCTGCACCAGGCGTTGGGCCGCCAGGGCCACAACGTGCGCAGCACCGGCGCCGCGTCGACTTTGTGGCAGTGGATCCAGGAAGGCGAGGGGCAGCTCGTCATCACCGACGTGGTCATGCCGGACGAGAACGGTCTCGATCTGGTGCCGCGCATCCGCAAGCTGCGGCCCGATCTGCGCATCATCGTCATGAGCGCGCAATCGACGCTGCTGACGGCCGTGCGTGCCACCGAGCGCGGCGCCTTTGAATATTTGCCCAAGCCGTTCGATCTCAACGAGTTGGTGTCGGTGGTCAATCGGGCGCTGTCGACACCTTCGACCGCGGCGCCGCGCGAGCCGCAGCCGGTCCAGGAAGGCGAGCGCCTGCCCCTGATCGGCCGTTCGCCCGCCATGCAGGAGATCTACCGCACATTGGCGCGGCTGATGGCGACCGACCTCACGGTCATGGTGACCGGCGAGTCGGGAGCGGGCAAGGAACTGGTGGCGCGCGCCCTGCACGACTACGGCAAGCGTCGCAAAGGGCCGTTCGTCGCGCTCAACATGGCGGCGATTCCGCGCGAGTTGATCGAAAGCGAGTTGTTCGGCCACGAACGCGGCGCCTTTACCGGCGCCGTGCAGCGCTCGGCTGGCAAGTTCGAGCAAGCGGCGGGTGGCACCTTGTTTCTCGACGAGATCGGCGACATGCCGCCCGAGGCGCAGACCCGGCTGCTGCGCGTCCTGCAGGAGGGCGAGTACACGACGGTCGGCGGCCGCACGCCGATCAAGGCCAATGTGCGCATCGTCGCCGCGACTCACCGCGATCTTCGTCGGCTGATCCAGCAGGGGCTGTTCCGCGAGGATCTGTTCTATCGCCTGAATGTGGTGCCGATCCGCCTGCCGCCGCTGCGCGAACGGTTGGACGACATTCCGGAACTTGCCAACCACTACCTCCAAGCGGCGACGGCCGACGGCCTGCCCACCAAAGTGCTGTCGCCCGAAGCGATGGCTCGACTGAAGCAGTATCGCTGGCCGGGCAACGTCCGAGAGCTGGTCAATCTGGTGCGCCGCTTGTCGGCGCTCTATTCGGAGGAGGTGATCGGGGCAGAGATCATCGAAGCCGAGCTGGCCGACGCCCTTGTGAGCGCCGAGCTGGAGGGCGCGACGGGAGGCGGAGCGGCATCCGACCTGTCACTGACCGACGCGGTCGACCAGCACTTGCAAACGTTGTTTGCCGAGCATGGCGATCGCCTGCCGCCCGACGGGCTGTACGATCGTGTCATTTCTGAGGTCGAGCGGCCGCTGCTGGCGCACGTCCTGGGGGCGACGCGCGGGAATCAGTTGCGCGCCGCCCGTCTCCTGGGGCTCAATCGCAACACGTTGCGCAAGAAGATAAAGGACCTCGACGTTCCCGTGGTACGCATGCCGCAGGTCCGGCGAGGCGGGTGACCGAGTGACAATGGCGCTGGGCGGTTCGCGCTTGGGCGAGACGATGAGCGCGGTGCTGCGTCGCTTGAGTGGACGCGCCGCGGCGGTGTCGCTTGCCGTGCTCGCCATCCTGGCCGGTGCCGCGACCTACGCGGCCGTGGCCGGCTTTGTGCCCGCATCCTTCAGTTCCCCGGGCTGGATCACCGGCTTGTTCGTCGCCGATCTGGTGATCGCGGTCGCATTGATGGCGCTGCTGGCCGTGCGACTGACTCAGCTTTGGCTCGATCGCCGCCGTGGCGCCGCAGGCTCGCGCTTGCATATGCGGCTGGTGCTGGTGTGCTGCGTGTTCACCATCACGCCGACCTTGATCGTGGCCATCATCCTGTCGCTGCTGGTGGTCAACCTCACGAATTTCGTGGTCAGCCCGGCGAAGGCTTCGTACGAGGCGGCGCGAGCGATCGGCGAGCCGGTGCGCCGAGCGCGTGAGGAAGCCATTCAACGCGACATCGGCGTCGTGGCAGGGCCTTTGCAGATGCTGGGCATCGACAACGTGCGCGACGGCGGGTTGACCGACGCTATGTTGGCCCGGCTGATCGAGGGACGACCGATCATCGAGGTGATCGTCATCGATGCCGACAAGGGCGTGCTCGATCGGGCGGTGGCGCCGGGTTTCAGCGGCTTGGCCAATCCCTTGCCGACGGCACAGGATCTGTGGCGGGCCGTCAACCAGGCCGGTCCGGTCCAGATACAAGCGCCGGACGGCGCCTACTACTTGATGCAGCTCTTTGTCGGCGAGCCGTATTTCCTGGTGACTGGCCACGCTGTCGACCTCCGAGTTGCCGACTACGTCAACAGCATCGACCAGGCCGGCCTGTTCTACTCGCAGATCGAGCAGCTGATCCAGCGCGCCCAACTGTTGATTTTCATCATCTGTGGCGCGATCGCCCTGCTGATGCTGCTGGCTGCCGTTTGGCTCGCTGTTTTGTTCGCTTCCCGGCTGACCGAGCCGATCGGTGGGCTGATGCAGGCGGCGGAGCGAATGCGCGGCGGCGACTTGACGGTACGCGTCGAGGAGGGACCACCCAACGACGAACTGGGCCAACTCGCCCGCTCGTTCAACCGCATGGCGAGCCAGATCGAGCAGCAGCGCGGCGAACTGATCGACGCCAATCGTGAACTCGACACCAGGCGGCGGCTGACTGACGCTGTGCTGGCCGGCGTTTCGGCTGGCGTGCTGAGCGTCGACGCCTCGGGTGTGATCACCCGCACCAACCGCTCGGCGCTCGAGCTGCTGTCCTTGCCCGGGGATGGCGTGGTCGAGCGGCCGCTGATCGAGGTCATGCCCGAGCTGGCGCCGCTGGTGGCGCAGGCGAGCGAACGACCCGATCGCGCCGTCCAGGGTGAGGTCGGGATCCTGCAACACGGCATGCGACGCCTGCTACTGGTGCGCATCAGTGCCGCTTCCGACACAGGCGCTGTTGTCACGTTCGACGACGTGACCGACCTGATGTCGGCGCAGCGCATGGCGGCATGGGGCGACGTGGCGCGGCGCATCGCGCACGAAATCAAGAACCCGTTGACGCCTATCCAGCTTTCCGCCGAGCGCCTGAAACGCCGGTATCTCAAGCAGATCAAGGAAGATCCGGAAACCTTCTCGATCTGCACCGACACCATCATCCGCCAAGTCGGCGACATCGGCCGCATGGTCGACGAATTCTCCTCGTTCGCCCGCATGCCGCGCCCGACCGTGAAGCCGGAGGACGCCAAGGAGCTTTGCCAGCAAGCACTGTTCCTGCAACGCAGCGGCAACGCCGACATCCGCTACGTCTCCACCTTGCCCGACCGGCCGGTGCCCCTGATCTGCGACCGCCGCCAAGTGTCACAGGTGCTGACCAACATCCTGAAGAACGCCGCCGAGGCCATCGAAGGCCGGGATGCCGCGCCCGGCGAGGTCTTGCCGCCCGGCAAGATCACGCTGACGTTGCGCGACGCAGGCGACACGGTCAGCATCGTGGTCGACGACAACGGCAAAGGCCTGCCCAAGGAAGGACGCGAGCGGCTTACCGAGCCGTATATGACGACGCGCAGCAAGGGCACCGGGCTGGGGCTGGCGATCGTCAAGAAGATCATGGAGGATCATGGCGGTTATCTCGCACTCGACGACCACGAGGGTGGCGGCGCGCGCATCAGTCTGGTATTCCGACGCGACGCGAAGGAAGTCGCGCCGGCCCGCGCGCAAGCGACGGCCGCACAATGATCCGCCGCGAGCAGTGCGGACAGTCTGAAGAGTCATGGGCCACGATATTCTGATCGTCGACGACGAGCGCGATATTTGCACGCTGATCGCGGGCATCCTGGAAGACGAGGGTCACACCGCCCGTCGCGCCCACAACAGCAGCGAGGCCATCGACGCGGTTCGCCAGCGGCGGCCGGCGCTGGTCATTCTCGACGTCTGGCTGCAGGGCAGCGAACTCGACGGCCTGCAGCTCCTCGAAGTCATCCGTCGCGAAGAGCCGCCGGTCCCAGTGGTCATGATCAGCGGCCACGGCACGATCGACACCGCCGTTTCCGCGATCAAGACCGGCGCCTACGATTTCATCGAAAAGCCCTTCAAGGCCGACCGTCTTCTGCTGGTGGTCGATCGCGCCATCGAGGCCGACCGCCTGCGCCGCGAGAATGCCAGCCTGCGCCGTCGGGCGGGTGGCGAGGTTGCTTTCGTGGGCGAGTCGAACGCGGCGGCGTCGGTGCGCGGCCAGATCGAGCGCGTCGCGTCTACCGGCAGCCGCGTCTTGATCACCGGCTCGACCGGCACCGGCAAGGAAGCCGTGGCGCGCTTGATTCACCAGAGTTCCAAGAGAATCGGCGGCCCGTTTGTCGTCGTCAACTGCTCGGCATTGCCCGCCGAGCGCCTCGAGATCGAGCTGTTCGGCACCGATGGCGAGGGCGCCGCCGACTCGCTGCGCGTCTCGGGCGCGTTCGAGATGGCGCATGGCGGCACGCTGCTGCTGAAGGAAGTGGCCGACCTGCCGCTCGCGCTGCAGAGCCGACTGGCGCGTGTCCTGCAGGAACAGTCCTTCACGCGCGACGGCGGCAAGACGCGGGTCGAGGTCGATGTCCGCGTGCTCGCTTCGACGGCGCGACCACTGCAGGACGAAATCGCGGCCGGGAATTTCCGCGAGGAACTGTTCCACCGGCTCAATGTCGTGGGCCTACGCGTGCCGCCGCTCAGCGAGCGGCGGGAGGATATTCCGGAGATCGCCAACGACCTGTTGCAGCGTGTCGCCGACGCGACCGGCCTGCCGGCACGACCGATCGGCGACGATGCGTTGGCGGCGCTACAGGGCCACGACTGGCCGGGCAACATCCGCCAGCTGCGCAACGTCATCGAGCGGCTGCTGATCCTGGCACCCACCGGCGGCGGGCCGATCCGCGCCGACGCCCTGCCCAACGACGTGAGCGAGGACGCACCGTCGGTGCTGCGCTGGGAGAAGGGCGGCGAAATCATGCAGCTGCCGTTGCGTGACGCTCGCGAGGTGTTCGAGCGCGAGTACCTGCTGGCCCAGGTCACGCGCTTCGGCGGCAATATTTCGCGTACCGCGACTTTCGTCGGCATGGAGCGGTCGGCACTGCACCGCAAGCTCAAGTCTCTCGGCCTGCACGGCGGGGCAGGCGAGGACCGTGGCAGCGAAGCGGCGAATTGAGAGGGAAGCATGGCGCGCTACGCCTACGTCAACGGACGCTATGTCGACCACCGCGAGGCGCGGGTCCATGTCGAGGATCGCGGCTATCAACTCTCCGACGGTGTCTACGAGGTGGTGGGGGTGCGCGACGGCAAGCTGATCGACGAGGCCTTGCACCTCGATCGTCTGGGCCGCTCGCTCGGCGAGTTGCGCATCACCTGGCCGGTATCGCGGCCGACGCTCGGCTTCATCATCCGCGAGCTGATGCGGCGCAATCGACTGCGCGACGGGCTGGTCTACATGCAGGTGACGCGCGGCGTGGCGCGCCGCGACCACGCCTTTCCGACACGGCCGGTGAAGCCCGCCTTGGTGCTCACGACCAAAAACGGCAAGCGCGCCGAGGCCGATCCCGGCCCCGGCGTCGCGGTGAAAAGCCAGCCCGATATCCGCTGGCAGCGCTGTGACATCAAGACCGTGGCGCTGTTGCCCAACGTGTTGGCCAAGCAGGCGGCACGCGAGAACGGCGCGTTCGAGGCCTGGATGGTCGACAAGCACGGCAACGTCACCGAGGGTGCCTCGACCAACGCTTGGATCGTGACCAAGGCAGGGGAGCTCGTAACGCGCGCCACCGACCAGGCCATCCTGGCCGGTATCACCCGCCACACGCTGAAGGCCCTGGCCACCGACCTGCAGCTCAAGCTCGTCGAACGGCCGTTCAGTTTGACCGAAGCCAAGGCCGCCAAGGAGGCCTTCATCACAAGCGCGACCTCGTTCG
This sequence comes from Alphaproteobacteria bacterium, assembly GCA_016870055.1. Classification (GTDB taxonomy): domain Bacteria; phylum Pseudomonadota; class Alphaproteobacteria; order Reyranellales; family Reyranellaceae; genus Reyranella. The sequence goes on from VGCQ01000034.1 coordinate 15,418, forward strand.
TGACGCCGGTGACCAAGATCGACGGCCAGCCGGTCGGCGACGGCAAGGTCGGCTCGACGGCGCGGCGCTTGCGCGAGGAATATGTGCGATTTGCAGCCGCTGGTGAGGCGATCACGTGAGCCGGCCGTCAGAACTGGCGCCGCCGCGGGCGATCCTGTTCGATTGGGACAACACGCTGGTCGACACTTGGCCGACCATCGTCGAGTGCTATCGCGATACTTTCACGGCGCTCGGTGAAACACCGTGGACGGCCGAGCAAGTGCGTGCGCGCGCTCACGGCTCGCTGCGCGATGTCTTCCCGGCACTGTTCGGCGAACGCGCCCCGGACGCCGAACGGATCTTCTACGAGACCTTCTATCGCATCCATCTCGACCGTTTGACGCCACTGCCCGGCGCGACCGACTTGCTGGCTCACTGCCGGGCGCGTGGCTGTTACGTCGCGGTGGTCAGCAACAAGGTGGGAGAAAATCTACGTACCGAGCTTGGTCATCTCGGCTGGCAGCATTGGATCGCGCGTGCCGTGGGAGCCAAGGACTGCGCGCGCGACAAACCCGCGCCCGACCCGATCTTCAAGGCGCTCGAAGGCACAGGCATCGCCCCCGACGAGACGGTATGGATGGTGGGTGACACGCCGGCCGACTTGAAATGTGCCCATGCCGCGGGCTGCCTGCCCGTCCTGGTGGGAGGCGAGGCGAGCCTGAGGGGCGACCTGTTGGCCCATGCGCCACGTCTGCGTGCACGTAATTGTCATGATTTGGTGGCATTGTTTTGAGGCTATCAACCCCTATATTTGACTTAACTCGGTAGCGGGTGCAGACCCGCGCCTTCCAACGGCAGCCCCCCGGCGGTCGGACGCCCAGCAAGAGGCCAAGAACATGAGCGAAAAGGCACAAAACGTTCAGGATGTCTTCCTGAACCACCTGCGCAAGAACAAGACGCCCGTCACGATCTTCTTGGTGAACGGCGTCAAGCTGCAGGGAATCGTCACCTGGTTCGACAATTTCTCGGTACTGCTGCGCCGCGATGGCCATTCGCAGCTTGTCTACAAGCATGCGATTTCGACCATCATGCCGGTCACGCCGGTGCAGCTGTTCGACGGCGACAAAGCCGAGGCTGCAGGCTGATTTGAGCGAACAGCGCGAGCGGAGCGGCGAAGGCAGGCGCAAGCGCCAAGCCGTGGACGCCGTGCGGCCGCGCACGGTGGCGGCAGTGCTCTGCCCCTACGCGCCGACCGCACAGCGGGAGGAGCGTGACCGGGAGGCCAAGCTCGAAGAGGCGGTCGGGCTTGCCCGCGCCATCGACCTTGAGGTCAAGCTGGCCGAAACCGCACCGCTGCGCCGCATCACGCCGGCGACGCTGGTCGGCAAGGGCGTGGTCGAGCGCATCAAGGCGGCTGTGACGGAGCAGGGGGTCGGTTTGGTCGTGGTCGACGACAAGCTCACGCCCGTGCAGCAACGCAACCTCGAGAAGGCATGGGACGCCAAAGTGATCGACCGCACCGGTCTGATCCTGGAAATCTTCGGGGCGCGGGCTCGTACCCACGAGGGCCGCCTTCAGGTCGAGCTGGCGGCGCTCGACTATCAGCGCGGCCGGCTGGTGCGATCGTGGACGCACTTGGAGCGTCAACGCGGCGGCTTCGGCTTTCTGGGCGGCCCGGGCGAATCCCAAATCGAGATCGATCGTCGCCTGATCGGCGAACGCATCGTGCGCATCAAGCGCGACCTCGAGGGCGTGCGTCGGACCCGGGCGGTCAATCGTGTCGGCCGGCGCAAGGCGCGGCTGCCCACAGTGGCCCTGGTCGGCTACACCAACGCCGGCAAGTCGACGCTGTTCAATCGCCTATCGGGCGCCGGCGTGATGGCCAAGGACCTGCTGTTCGCCACCCTCGATCCGGCCATGCGCTCCATCAAGTTGCCCAACGGCAAGGCGTGCGTGATCTCCGACACAGTGGGCTTCGTGTCGGACCTGCCGACCCACCTGGTCGAGGCCTTCCGCGCGACACTCGAGGAGGTGCTGGAAGCCGACCTCATCGTGCACGTGCGCGATATCGCCCATCCCGACAGCGAGCGGCAGCGCGCCGATGTCGAGGCCGTCTTGCACGATCTCGGCGTGATCGAGGAAGGCGCGGGGCACCAAATCATCGAGGCGCTGAACAAGATCGACGTATTGCCGCCCGATGCCCGACGCCGCCTGCAGACACGATCCGACACCGGCGCCGAGCGCCACCGCCAGTACGCCGTGTCGGCAGTCACCGGCGAGGGCGTGCAGCAGCTTCTCGAGGCGGTCGGCGACTTCCTCGGCCGAGCCAGCGAGGCAAGGGAAGTGTCGGTGCCACTGAGCGACGGGGCGACCATTGCTTGGCTGTACCGCCACGGCGAGGTACGCAGCCGTCACGATGACGGCGAGACGGCTCGACTGACGGTGGCGCTCGATGCCGCTGCGGCCGCACAGTTCGAGCGCCGGCTCGGTCGCTGAGGCGGCCCCACGTTGACACCAGGCCGCTGGTCTTCCTATAAGCGGCCCGTTCCAGACGAAGGAAAGACCATGAAATTCAAGCCCTTGCACGATCGGCTGCTGCTCAAGCCGTTGGCTGCCGAGACCAAGACCAAGGCAGGCATCATCATTCCCGACACCGCTCAGGAGAAGCCCATGCAGGGCGAGGTCGTGGCTGTCGGTCGGGGCAAGCGGCTGGAGGACGGCCGGCTGCAGACGCTGGACGTCAAGGTTGGTGACAAGGTGCTGTACGGCAAGTGGTCGGGCACCGAGGTGAAGTTGGGCGGCGTCGAGCACGTCATCCTCAAGGAAGAGGATCTGTTCGGCGTTATCGGCTGACGCGGTGCTGAGTTCGGCCGACGCGCAGCGGGTCGCCGACCTGATGCGCGAGACGGCGGCGGCCGAGCTGCTGCCGCGCTTTCGCACGCTTGCCAAGGAAGAGATTCGCGAAAAGGGGCCGGGTGACGTCGTCACTGTAGCCGACGTGGCGTCCGAGCAGCGTCTGGCGGCGGGGCTCGCCCGCATCCTGCCGGGCGTTCCGGTCGTGGGCGAGGAGGCAGTGGAGCAGGATCCCGGCTTGGTCGATTTGATCGACCGTCGCAGCGCTGCGTGCTGGATCGTCGATCCGCTCGATGGCACGGCCAATTTTGCGTCGGGCAACGAACGCTTCGCCATGATCGTCTGCCTGGTGCACGACCGCCAGGCCATTGGCGGATGGATCCTGGATGTCCCAAGGGCGCGGATGGCGATAGCGCTGAAGGGCCAGGGGGTGGCCTTGAACGGCAGGGCGATCAGCAGGGCCAAGCCAGAGCGGCCGCCGATCGGCTATGTCGGCTACAAGGTTCGCAAGGAGTTCAATCGTCAACTTCCGCCCGAGCGGCGTCGCACCCTTGGCGAGGTCTCGACGCTGAGATGTGCTGGCGTCGAATATCTCGAAATTCTGGAAGGGCGGGCGGATTTCAACCTCTACCGCATGACCCGCCCGTGGGATCATGCAGCGGGCACGTTGATGATGGCGGAAGCCGGCGGCGCGGCGCAACGCTTCGACGGCAGACCTTATGAACCGGCTCAGCCGATCAACAGTGGGTTGATCGGCGCGGTCCACCCGCAAACGCTCGCCGACGTGCGGGCCGTGTTCGAGGTGGCGCGCATGCCGCTGCTGGCGGGGTTGTTGAGCGACTAGGGGCTCCGACGGCCTGCCGCCGGCGGCGGAGCCAAGCCGCTGTTCGCGGTGACGCTTTTCAACTATGCTCTGCGGCCGCGCGACTCTGCCTGGCCGATCCGGCCTTTCGCCGGGCATTGCCGACCAATCATGCGCGACCGGACTTCGATCGCGCGGCAGCGGAGCGCACCTTCAGGTGCTTGCTGAAGCGCTTGGCCGACGAAGCCTCTCCCGATGCCGCCATCGACCACTTTGTCGACGAGTTCGCCG
>VGCQ01000035.1 GCA_016870055.1 Alphaproteobacteria bacterium
TCCGCCGTCAGCTCAATCGCAACCGCTGCCTTGCCCATGGATCATGTCCTCCGCTGCGAGTATGCATGATCCAATAAATTTATCGATCAGGACACTAGCCGCCGTTTGCCTTGCCGGCGAGAGCTGGCGCGAGGGAATATCGCCTCATGACAGAAGATGAATTGCAGCAGCTCCTCGAAGGGATGCTTCCGTCGGCCGACATCCATGGCCTGGTGGTCGAGGAATGCGGCGACCAGGACATCCGGTTGCGTTTTCCGTTCTCGCCCGCCTTCATCGGCCCGGGCGGCATCTTTTCCGGCCCGGCGCTCCTGTCCTTCGCCGACACGGCGATATTCGCGGCGGCACAGATCGGCGCCAGATCAGGCCGGATCGCCATCACCTCGAACTTCGCCGTGACGTTCCTGCGGCCCGCCCAAGCGGTCGATGTGCTGGCGCTCGCCCGGGTCATTCGCAAAGGCAAGCGCATGGTCCATGCCGAAGCTTGGCTGTTCAGTCACGCTGTGGTCGATCCTGTGCTGCACGCCACGGCGAGCATCGTGTTGCGGTCGGCTTAGGCGGCCTCTTTCCAAGCGCCGTCTACGACGGCCACGACGTCGCGCATGATCTGGGTGAGGTCGAAGTCTTTCGGCGTGTAGACGCGCGCCACGCCTGCCTTGATCAGGGACTCGGCGTCGGCCGGCGGGATGATGCCGCCGACCACCACTGGCACGTCGCCGATGCCGGCGGCGCGCAGGCCCTCCAGGACCTCGCCGACCAACGAGACGTGGCCGCCCGACAGGATCGAAAGCCCAACGACATGCACGCTCTCCTCGAGCGCGGCATTGACGATACGTTCCGGTGTGAGTCGGATGCCCTCGTAGACGACTTCCATACCGCAGTCGCGGGCGCGCACGGCGATCTGCTCGGCCCCGTTCGAATGGCCGTCGAGCCCCGGCTTGCCGACCAGCATCTTGATGCGCCGACCCAGCCGGCGTGACACCGCCTCGACTTCGCGGCGTGCCGCCTCCAGCCAGCCATCGCTCACGCCCACGGCGCGGGCGACTCCGGTCGGGGCGCGATACTCGCCGAATACCGCGCGCAAAGCGTCGGTCCATTCGCCGGTGGTGACGCCCGCCTTGGCGCAGGCGATCGAGGCCGGCATGACATTGCGATCTTCTTTGGCCGCCGCGGAGAGCTCGGCCAGCGCCGCCGCCACCGCCGACGCGTCACGCTCGGCCCGCCAGGTTTTTAGGCGCTCGACCTGGTCGCGCTCGACGGTGGCGTCGACGGTCAGGATGGCGCCATCGCCGGTCGACAGCGGCGAGGGCTCGGCGTCGGTGTAGGCGTTGACACCGACCACTGTCTGCTCGCCTGCTTCGATGGCAGCGAGGCGCTTGAGATTGGACTCGACCAAGCGTTGCTTCATGTAGGCCGCGTCGACCGCCGCCACCGCGCCGCCCATGTCGGCGATGCGCGCCATCTCGGCAGTGGCTTCGGCCTTCAACTCGTCGACCTTGCGCGCGATCTCGGCGCTGCCGTCGAAAATGTCGCCGTATTCCAGGAGGTCGGTCTCGAAGGCGACGATCTGCTGCAGGCGCAGCGACCATTGCTGGTCCCACGGCCGCGGCAAGCCGAGCGCCTCGTTCCAGGCGGGAAGCTGGACCGATCGGGCGCGGGCGTTCTTGCTCATCACCACGGCCAACATTTCGAGCAGGATGCGGTAGACGTTGTTCTCGGGCTGTTGTTCGGTGAGTCCGAGCGAGTTCACCTGCACACCGTAGCGGAACAAGCGCTGCTTGGCGTCGGTGACGCCGTAGCGAGCACGCGTGAGGTCGTCCCACAACTCGGCGAAAGCCCGCATCTTGCACATCTCGGTGACGAAGCGGATGCCGGCATTGACGAAGAAGGAGATGCGGCCGACGACCTGCGGGAAGTCGGCCTCGGGCACCTGACCACGGGCGCGCACCGCGTCGAGCACGGCGATCGCGTTGGCGAGCGAGAAGGCAAGCTCCTGCACGGCCGTGGCGCCCGCCTCCTGCAGGTGATAGCTGCAGACGTTCATCGGGTTCCACTTGGGAACTTCGCGATAGGTGAAACCGATCGTGTCGGCCGTGAGCCGAAGCGACGGCTCGGGTGGGAAGATGTAGGTGCCGCGCGAAAGATATTCTTTGATGATGTCGTTCTGCGTCGTGCCCTGCAGCTTGGTGCGCTCCACGCCCTGCGCCTCGGCGGTGGCGATGTGAAGCGACAGCAGCCACGCTGCCGGCGCATTGATCGTCATCGACGTGTTCATGCGGTCGAGCGGGATGCCGTCGAACAGGGTCCGCATGTCGCCGAGATGGCTGATCGGCACACCGACCTTGCCGACCTCGCCCTTGGCCAGCGGGTGGTCGGAATCGTAGCCGGTCTGAGTCGGCAGATCGAACGCCACGGACAGGCCAGTCTGACCGCGCGCCAGATTGGTGCGGTAGAGCTCGTTGGACTTGGCCGCTGTCGAATGGCCGGCATAGGTTCGGATCAGCCACGGGCGATCGCGGCCTGACTTCACACGGGGAGAATTCGTCATGGTGGCGGCTGTTGGCTGGTTTCCGTAGACTTGCCCATCGCAAGCGATGTTGCATTGCAGCATGAAAATTTTCGCGGTGCAACCAACGAGAAATAGCCGGCCATGAGCGATGCGACCTCACCTTGGGCCAAGGCGGCAGTGGCAAGCAGTGGCGTGCCCGGCAGCGCCGGGCCGGCGGCGGCCGCGCCCGCGGCGCCCGACCTGACGCCGAGCCGGCCAATCTATGACGGCAAGCTCTCGGAACTCTACGCCATCTATTTGCGGCATGTGGTGTTGATGTTGTTGACGTTGGGCTGGTCGCGGTTCTGGGGTCGCACGCGTTTGCGGCGCTACTTGTGGAGCCACGTCTCGGTTCTGGGAGATCGTTTCGAATATCGCGGCCGCGGCCGCGAGTTGTTGATCGGCTTCCTGCTGGCGGTGGTGATGCTCGCGGTGTGGGGCGGGCTGATGTACGTGGTCTGGGTCGAGGTTTTTCACGAAAGGCCGTTCTCGAGCTTCGGTGTGTTCGACGCTTTTTCTTTGTCGGTAGTTCTGCTCGGCATTCCGCTCGCCTTCGTCGGCCACTATGCCGGCTTGCGCTACAAGCTGTCGCGTACCCGTTGGCGTGGCATTCGGTGCGGCCTCGCAGGCTCGGCCTGGCGTTACGGCGCGTCGGCGACCGGGCTCACGTTCGTCAATGTGATGACTGCCCAGTTGCTGACGCCGGTGGTATCGGTGAAGCTCGCCCGGCCGCGGATCGTCAACCTGCGCTACGGTACGCTACCCTTGGAGTTCGCGGGCCGCGCAAGCGACATCTATGGCCGCTACCTTGGTTACTACTTCTTGAACATCGTCGCCTGGGTCGTGGCAGCGATCGTGCTGATCGGGGCGATTGGCGGCACGGTCGGCGGCCTCGACTTGTCGGAAGAGGAGTTCCTGACACTCTTCTCCCAGCCCAACCTGCGCACTGTCCTGCTGGCGCTTGCCGCCGCAATCGGCGCCTACATGGTGTTCGGCCTGCTGGTCTTGCCGCTGCGCTGCTGGTGGCAAGCCTATCTCTTCCGCTATCTGGTCTCGCGCAGTCGCGCCGGCAACGTGCTGTTCGCGACGGCGATCACCACCCGCCAGATGTGGGGGTTCATGGTGTTGAACTACGGCATCGTCGTACTGACCCTGGGGCTCGGCTGGCCGTGGGTCATGCACCGTACGATGAAGCTGATCTCGTCCGAGCTTTGGCTCTACGGTGCGCCCGATGGGGCGTCGATCCACCAATCGGCCGACCGTGGGCCACGATTCGGCGAGGGCCTGCTCGACATGTTCGACGTAGGCGGCGTGTGATGACTGCACCCGCCCGCTTCTACGATGGCGAGACCGCCCAAGCGCACGCCGCCAGCGTACGGGCGACTGCGGGTGAGCTGATCATCCTGCGCGCCGCCGATGGCGGCGCCCTCGTCCGCTGGCCGATCGCGGAGTTGGCGGTGCTGGGCGATCTCACGCACGAGGCTGTGCCACTGCTGATGCGCCGCGGTTCCGATGCACGATTGGTGATCGTCGATCCAGCGTTGCGCCGCCAGCTCGCCGACCTGGTGCCGGGCCTGGCCGCCCTTGCTGCTCAGCCAACGGCGACGACGCGACGGATCGTCGGCTTCGGCACGACCTTGGTGGCGTTGATCGGCTTGTTTTGGTTGGCGATCGACTACGGCACCCAGTATGCCGTGCCGCTGCTGCCGCACGGCCTGCAAGTCAAGCTCGGCGAGAGCGTGTTCGAGGCGCTTACCGCCAACGAGACGCTGTGCGAGGGCGAGAAGGGCGTCGAAGCGCTGAACCGCCTCGCCAACCGCATGGCACGGGCGGCGGACTATCCGCATGACGTCGTGGTCTATGTCGTCAACGGCGGGCCAGTGAACGCCTTCACCCTGCCCGGTGGCATCCTGGTCTTCTATTCGGACCTCATCGAGCAGGCCAAGGATCGCGCTCAGGTCGCCGGTATCATGGCGCACGAGATCGGTCATGTCGTGCACCACCATCCGGTCAAAGGCGTGGTTCGCCAGCTCGGTGTCGACCTGCTGGTGCGCCTGGTCAGCGGCGGCTACTCGGACGTCGTGAGCACCCTGGGCGCCGGCGGCAATCTCCTGCTGGGGCTGCGCAACGGCCGTGCCTTCGAGCGCGATGCCGACGCCACCGGCGTACGGATCCTGGAGAAAATGGAAATGCGCGCCGACGGCATCGCGAGCTTCTTCGAGCAGATGCTGGAGAAGGAGCCCAAGGACGCGGCGGCGGCAATCGGCATCTGGTCGAGCCATCCGCCGACCGGCGAGCGCATCGCCGCGACTCGGCGGCCTGCAACGGGGCGGCCGCCGTTCACCGATGCCGAGTGGAAGGCGGTGCGCGAGGTTTGCAAGTAGGTTGATCGCGGTGGCGTGCCGGGATTTCAACCTTTCATGTGCTGCCCGCCGATTCGGCAGTCCTTCAGGATCTCCGGCCGGAAGGCGAGGCCGTGGCCCGGCCGCTCGGGCGGAGTCATCGTGCCGTTCTTCGACGGCAGCACCGGCTCGATCCACAGATCGTCGTTCCAATCCATGTACTCGAGGTAGTTGGCGTTGGGGATCGAGGCCAGGAGATGCACCATCGTCTCGTGAAAGAGGTGAGGGGCGATGCGGATGCCCCACGGCTCGGCGGCGGCGGCGATCTTGCGCAGCTCAGTGTAGCCGCCCCGCATCGGGTCGGGCTGCAGGATGGGCACGCACGGCGTCTCGAAGAACGGCCTGAGATCGTTCCGGGTGAAGTGGCTCTCGCCGCCCACGATTCTGGTCTTGAGGGCAGCGGCAATGCGGCGATAGCCGGCGAAGTCTTCGGCCACCACCGGCTCCTCCAGCCAATAGGGATCGAATTCGTCGATACGATGGCCGGCCTGGATGGCGGTGTCGGCGTCCCAGCCCATGTTGACGTCGATCATGATCTCGATGCCATCGCCCATCGCCTCGCGCATCGCCCTGACGTTCGCCACGTCCTCGCGCCACGGCCGGATGTGCGCCACTTGCATCTTGATCGCCTTCAGGCCCTGGGCAGTGAATTCCTTGGCGCGTCGGATCATGCCGTCGCGGCCGAGGCCACGAAAACAGCCGGAGCCGTAGGCCGGCACTTCGCCGCGCGCCGCGCCCCACAGCCGAAACAGCGGCAGGCCGGCACGTTTGCCCAGAATATCCCACAACGCCATGTCGACGGCACTTTGGGCGAACACCGTGACGCCCATGCGGCCGAGCCAGAAGTTGCTCTTGTATAGAAGCTGCCAGATCGCCTCGATTTCCGTGGCATCGCGGCCGATCAAGTGCGGCGCGATCAACTCCTTCATGCAGGTATCGAGCGTGTGCAGGCCGCCGCGCAATGGCATCAGGTAGCTCATGCCGACGATGCCGCCCTGGGTTTCGATCTCGAGCACGTAGAGGTCGCGGAAAGGCGCCGACAGAATGCCGGCGGCCGGTGCGGCGCCGCGCCACGGCACCTGCAGGAGTGTGGAACGCAACTCGACGATGGTGGTGGGCGTGGTCATCGGGCATATCTCCGCGGGCTTCGTCTCACTATGATGCCGCTGTCATGACCTCGTCCAACCGCCTGTATCTGTTCGACACCACCCTGCGAGACGGCGCCCAGACCCAGGGCGTGGATTTCACCGTGGCCGACAAGATCGCGATTGCCCGCGAGCTCGATCTTCTGGGCGTCGACTACATCGAAGGCGGCTGGCCGGGCGCCAATCCGACCGACGACCGCTTCTTCTCCGAGCCACCGGCCTTCCAGAACGCCAAGTTCGTGGCCTTCGGCATGACGCGCCGCGCCGGCCGCAGCGCCGCCAACGATCCCGGACTCGCTGCCATCCTGCAGACCAAGGCGCGCCATGTCTGCATGGTGGGCAAGAGCTGGGATTTCCATGTCGATGTCGCCCTCGAGGTCGACCGCGGCGAGTACCTCGAGATGATTGCCGACTCGTTGTCCTACGCCAAGACGCGCATGAACGAGGTGATGTTCGACGCCGAGCATTTCTTCGACGGCTACAAGGCCAACCCCGATTACGCCATGGCGTGTCTCGCCGCCGCCGAGAAGGCCGGCGCACGCTGGCTGGTGCTGTGTGACACCAATGGCGGCACGTTGCCGCACGAGATCGAGCGCATCGTGGGCGAGGTGGCGAAGACATTCCCGGGCGAGCGGTTGGGTATCCACACGCACAACGACACCGAGAACGCCGTCGCCGGCACGCTGGCCGCCGTGCGCGCCGGCGTGCGCCAGGTGCAGGGCACCATCAACGGCCTGGGCGAGCGTTGCGGCAACGCCAACATGATCTCGCTGATCGCCAACCTGGTGCTGAAGATGGGCTTCGAGACCGGCCTCAAGGACGGCGCCCTACAGCGACTGACACACCTGTCGCGGCTGCTCGACGACAGGCTGAACGTCGTGCCCAACCGCAGCGCCGCCTATGTCGGCACGCGTGCGTTCGCCCACAAAGGCGGCCTGCATGTCTCGGCGGTCGAGAAGGATCCCAAAACCTACGAGCATGTCGATCCGGAGTCGGTCGGCAACCAGCGCATCATCGTGGTGAGCGACCAGGCGGGCCGTTCCAACATCATGGCGCGCTTCCGCCAAATCGGGCTGGAGGTCGACGCGAGAGACCCGGCCGTGGCGCGGCTGCTGGAGATCGTCAAAGAGCGCGAGGCCGAGGGCTATGCCTATGACGGCGCCGACGCCTCGTTCGAGCTTCTGGCGCGACATGAGCTGCACACCGTGCCCGACTACTTCGCCTTGCATAGCTTCCGCGTGCTCGCCGAACGGCGGGTCAATGCGCGCGGCCAGCTCATCGCGCTCTCCGAGGCCACAGTGAAGCTCGATGTCGGCGGCCGGCGCGCGATGGAGGTGGGCGAGGGTAACGGCCCGGTCAACGCCCTCGATGCTGCGCTGCGGAAGGCGCTGCTGCCGGTTTACCCGCAGCTCCAGGACATGCGCCTGGTCGACTTCAAGGTCCGCATTCTCGACGCGGCGGGCGGTACGGCGGCGACCACGCGCGTCATGATCGAAAGCGCCGACACCCAGCGCCGATGGTCGACCATCGGGGTGTCGCCCAACATCGTCGACGCCTCCTACAACGCGCTGTACGACGCCATCACCTACAAGCTGTTCCGCGACGGCGCCAAGCCCGCGTCGGCCGGCTAGAACATGATGGGTTCAGCTGGGCTCAGCCGAACCCATCATGCCTGCTGCAACACGCAACACCGCCGCGCGCGAATGAGGTGGGATCGAACCGCATGCGGTTCCATCTCATCTCATTCCGCTCTAGCTGCCATGCCGCGGCGGCCGGTTGACCCGGCCGGACGCCGAGCAGACCATATATAGGTGCGAGACGGCGAAAATCTGGAGCCACGGTCCCCGGCGGCGGCAGTGCCTCCGGCGGGGCCGCCTGTGGCGCGCCGGCCGCGCGTCGAGCGGCGCGTGCTCGCCCGCGCCTTCATGTGGTCGCTGCCGGCCATCGTGCTAGCGATCAGCGTTTTCGTCTGGCTCTCGTCAGGCCGCCATGTCAGCACCGACAATGCCTATGTGAAGGGTGATCGCGCCCAGATCGCACCCGAACTCAGCGGTATCATCGTAGAGGTGCCGGTGCAGGAGAACCAACGCGTGTCGCGTGGTCAGCTCCTGTTCAAGCTCGACGACCAGTCCTATCGGCTGGCGCTGGCCAAGATCGACGCCGAGATCGAGACGACGCGCGCCGACATCCGCGGCCTGCGCGCGCAGTGGCGCACCAAGCGCGAGGAGATCAAGGCAGCGATCAGCCAGCAGGCCTTTGCCCAGGCCGAATTCGACCGCCAGTCGGGCCTGGCCGACAAGAAGATCGCCTCGACGCAGAAGCTCGAGGAAGCGCGCACCGCGCTCGACGTGGCCCGCCAGCGCATCTCGGCGGCGCAGGAGGATTTGCAGCGCATCGAGGCGGCGCTGGCCGGCGATCCCAAGATCCGCGCCGACGACCATCCGCGCGTCAAGCAGATGCTGGCGGCGCGCGCCGAGGCGCTGTTGCAGCTCCGGCGCACCAGCATCGACTCGCCGCTCGACGGCATCGTCTCCAAACGTCCGGTGCCCGGCAGCTACGCCACCGCCGGTTTGCCGGTCATGGTCGTGGTTGCCGATACCGATCTCTGGGTCGAAGCCAACTTCAAGGAGACCGAGCTCACTCTGGTGCGGCCGGGTCAGCCTGCCGTCATCAAGGTCGACACCTATCCCGACGCCAAATGCACCGGAAAGGTGTCGAGCATCGCCCAGGCGACGGGTGCGGAGTTCGCTGTGCTGCCGCCGCAGAACGCCTCGGGTAACTGGGTCAAGGTCGTGCAACGCATTCCGGTGCGTATCTCGGTCACCTGCCGCGACGGCGATCCGCCGCTGCGCGTCGGCATGAGCACGACGGTCGAGATCGACACCGGTCACAGTCGCACTTTCGGCGGCCTGCTCAGCGGGCTGGCCAAGACCTTCGGCTTCGCCAGCGCCTCGGCTTCGGCCAAGCCATGACCGCGCTCGATCCGGCGGTGCGCCGCCGGCGTGTGCTGATCACCATCACCGTGATGATGGCCACCATCATGCACGCCCTCGATGGCACCATCGCCAACGTGGCGCTGCCGTCGATCCAGGGCTCGCTGTCGGCCACGCAAGAGCAGGTGTCGTGGGTCGTCACCTCCTACATCGTGGCCTCGGCCATCCTGACGCCGTTCGCCGGCTTCTCGGCGACGCGCTTTGGCCTGCGTCCGACGCTCGCTACCTGCGTGATCGGCTTCACCGCCGTATCGATGCTGTGCGGCGCCGCTCAGACGCTCGATCAGCTGGTGCTGTTCCGCGCCCTGCAGGGCGGCTTCGGCGCGGCGCTGGTGCCGGTGTCGCAGGCCATCATGATGGACACCTTCCCGCGCGAGGAGCAGGGCAAGGCGATGGCGATGTGGGGCGTCGGCACCATGATCGGCCCGATCGTCGGTCCTTCGCTGGGCGGTTGGCTGACCGACGAGTTCAGCTGGCGCTGGGTGTTCTACGTCAATCTGCCGGTCGGCCTGCTGTGCACCTTCGGCATCTTGGCGCTGGTGCGCGACAGCGCCCACGATCGGCGACGGCCGTTCGACATGCTGGGTTTCGCTTTCCTGGCGATCGCCATCGGCAGCTTCCAGCTCATGCTCGATCGTGGACAGCAGCTCGACTGGTTCGATTCGATCGAGATCGTCATCGAGGGGCTGGTGGCGGCGGTCGCCTTCGCGATGTTCCTGATCCACATGCTGACCGGCAGCCATCCCTTCCTGTCGCGCGACCTGTTCGCCGATCGCAATCTCTCGGTCGGGCTGATCCTGACGGCCATCACCGGCCTCATCCTGATCGTGACGGCGACACTGATGCCGCCGTTCCTGCAGCAGCTCAAAGGCTATCCCGTGTTCACCACTGGCGTGGTGTTGGCACCGCGCGGCGCCGGCATGATGGTGGCGATGATGATGGTGTCGCGACTGATCGGCCGCTTCGACGCCCGTTACATGATCACCCTTGGCTTCATGCTGTGCGCCTGGTCGCTGTGGGAGATGACCACCTTCACGCTGGAGGTCAGCGAAAGCCGGATCATATGGAACGGCGTTGCGCTGGGCTTCGGTCTCGGCTTGGTCTTTCCGCCGCTCACCACGCTCACCTTCGCAACTCTGCCACCGCGGCTGCGCACAGAAGGCGCGGCGATCAACGCGCTGATGCGCAACCTCGGCGCCTCCGTCGGCATCGCGGTGCTGGTGTCTCTGCTCGCCCGCTCGACCCAGGCCAATCGCGCCGAGCTGGTCGGTCAGCTCACGCCGTACAGCGCCGGCTGGCCGTTCGGCCGGGTCATTCCGGGTCCCGACTCCCAGATGCTCGCGGCGTGGGACGCCGAGATCAACCGGCAGGCAGCGATGATCGGCTATCTCAACGATTTCCGCGCCATGACCCTCTGCACGCTCGTGGTCATTCCGCTGCTGTTTTTCATGCGCAAGCCGATGCTCGCGCGCTAGAGCGGAATGACATGAAGTGGAACCGCTTGCGGTTCCACTTCATCTCATTCACGCGCAGCGGTGTTGCGTGTTGCAGCAGGCATTATGAGTTCAGCTGATTCCAGCTGAACTCATAATGTTCTAAAAGGTCGTCCCATGGGACGACCTGCCAAAGGCCGCGCCACCAACGACAAGGCGCCAGTGATCATCTTGGTGCGGCCGCAGCTCGGCGAAAATATCGGCATGGCAGCGCGCGCCATGCTGAACTGTGGCCTGTCGCGCCTGCGTCTGGTGGCGCCACGTGACGGCTGGCCCAACATCAAGGCCAAGCGCGCCGCTTCGGGCGCCGATGTCGTGCTGGAGGAGGCCGAGCTGTTCGACTCGGTGGCGGCGGCGGTGGCGGACCTCGAGCATGTGATCGCCACCACGGCACGCAATCGCGAGCTCACCCAGCGCATTGTCACGTCCCGCCGCGCCGTCAGCGAGGTGCGGATCTGGCTCGGCCGTGGTGAGCGGGTAGGGGTCCTGTTCGGACCCGAGCGCACCGGGCTCACCAACGACGACATGGTGCAGGCCGATACTGCGCTTTCGATCCCGCTCAACCCGCAATTCTCCTCGCTCAATGTCGCGCAGGCCGTGCTGGTGGTCGCCTACGACTGGGCGATGGCCGGCGCCGAGGTGCCGGCCGAGCGGCTGTCAGACTTCGCGACGCGGCCGGCGAACAAGGAGGAGCTGCAGAACCTGTTCCGCCAGCTCGAACGCGCGCTCGACCAGTCGGGCTTCCTGCGCAACAAGGCGGCGCGACCGGCCATGGTGCAGAATCTGCGTGCTTTTCTGCAGCGCGCCGGCATGACCGAGCAGGAAGTGCGGACTTTCCACGGCGTCATCAAATATCTGGCCAAACGCAAGCACAGCGAGGAGTGAGCATGTCCACCACCGCCAAGATTTCCTGGGTCGACGGCGCGCTGTTCGTCGCCGAAGGCGGCAGCGGCCACACCATCACCATGGATGGCGCGCCGGACATCGGTGGCCGCAACCTCGCCTCGCGGCCGATGGAGGTGGTGCTGATGGGCATGGGCGGCTGCACGGCGATCGATGTCGTGTCGATGCTGAAGAAGCAGCGCCAGGACATCGAAGGAGTCGAGGTGGCGCTGGTTGCCGAACGGGCCGACGACCATCCCAAGGTGTTCACCTCGGTGAAGCTCGTCTATACGGTGCGCGGCCGCAAACTGAGCCGAGCGCTGGTCGAGCGGGCGGTGAGCCTGTCGGACGAGAAGTACTGCTCGGCCACGGCGATGGTGCGCAAATCGGCGCAAATCACCCATGAAGTCGTGCTGGTGGAGGTCTAACTCCTTGATTTGCAAGGGCGAACCGGCGCTTGACTGGATCGGCCTCGCCAGTATGTTCCGCCCTTCTCCGGAGAACGTGGCTGCGGGCTCCTGCGCCCTCATCCCGCCCCAACCCGTGTTGGACCAAGGCCTATCCGGACAACAGCGCCAACCGGCGCGTAACGAAGGAGCGATCGCGTGAGCAAGCGCGAGAATTCGAAGTACAAGATCGACCGCCGCCTCAGGGTCAATCTGTGGGGCCGGCCGAAGAGCCCGATCAACAAGCGCGAATACGGCCCCGGCCAGCACGGCCAGGCCCGCACCAAGCCGACCGACTACCGTCTGCAGCTGATGGCCAAGCAGCGCCTCAAGGGCTACTACGGCTCGGTCTCCGAGCGTCAATTGCGCCGCTACTATCTCGAGGCGGTGCGCCGCAAGGGCGACACCGGTGAGAACCTGGTCGAGCTGCTGGAGCGCCGCCTGGACGCGGTCGTCTACCGCATGAAGTTCGCCATCACGGTGTTCGCCAGCCGCCAGCTCGTGAGCCATGGCCATGTCAAAGTGAACGGCCGACGGGTCAACATCGCGTCCTACCTTGTGAAGGACGACGACGTCATCGAGCTCGCTTCCAAGGCCAAGGAGATGGCGCGTGTCCTGGAAGCGACGCAAACCGCCGAGCGTGACGTGCCGGAATACATGACGGTCGATCACAAGGACATGAAGGGCACGTTCGTGCGCGGCCCCAAGCTCGCTGACGTGCCTTATCCAGTGCAGATGGAGCCGTCGCTGGTGGTCGAGTACTACAGCCGCTGATCGGTGCCATCACGGCAACGGAACGAAGACCCGCCCTGTGGCGGGTCTTCTGCTTCAGGGCTGGCGCTGTAGTCGTTTTGCGCCGCTGAAGGTGAGCTCGTAGTTGAAGTAGAGCCGGTATTCGTTGATCGACGACAGCGTTCCGGCGAGAAACTGATCGACGATTGCGGCGCGGGCCCGCAATTGAAGCGGCTTCAGCCAGTCCGGGGCCGACTGGAGATCGGCTCGAAAGGCCAGCTCGAAATCGTATTCGTTGGTGTTGGCAAGCGGTTGTCCTGTCGCGGCGTCGATGGCGCGGTCGCCGAAAGTCGCAGAGCCGACGAACAGCAGCCCACGCCAGCCGAAGTCCCTGAAGTCGAAGGCGGCGCCTGCCTGCACGGCGCGCTCGCCCGCTCGGTTGAAGTCTTTTACCTGTTGTGAAGTGAAGCCGAGCCATACGCCATAGGGCGTCCTGTAGGCGGCGGCGCTGCCGGTTTGGGTGTAAGCGCCGAACACCGACAGCGGGCCGTAGATGACGTTGATGCGGCCGCCTGCCGCGAACGTGCTGAATGGCGCGCCAGTGAGCTGGTTCGCGCCGTTGCTGCCTTGCGCCATGGCTTGACCCAACAACCGGATCCTGACCTGATCGCTGATCGGAAAGGTCACCGCAACGTCGTTGTAGTTGGACGTCAGGATGTCGGGCACGTGGTAGAGTGACGTGCGGGCGCCAAACGTCTCGAGGCTGCCGTACTTGACGGTTGCCAGCCACATGCCGGCGTCGACGTTGGGCGCGCCCGCCTGCTGTGCCATATTGACGAAGCTCGACTGATCGCGCGGCTTGATGGCCGCGACATAGCCGGCGAAGTACTCGGCGGCACTGACCCGGCCGCGAAGGGCGTAGGCCTCGAACGTGTTGGGGATCATGCGGGTGTCGTTCGGGTTGACCTACAGCTCGTTGATGAACTGGCGATAACCGGTGAAGACCTGCCCCAAGGCGCGGGCCGATGCGTAGGCCTGTCCCAACGCGAAGAAGCCGTAGCCACCCGGCTTCAGCAGTGCCGTTCCATCCGCCGTCGGCGGCAGTGCCCACAATGGCTGCGTGGTGTAGCCCACGGCGCCAAGCTGCAAGGTGTCGTAGAGCCAGCCGGTCTCCAGCCCGACCCAGCCGCCACCTGCCCAGGCTGCACTATTGCGGGTTTCCGGTGGATTGGTGCGGTCGAGATACATGCTGCGCAGGTGCACGACGGCCGTTGCTTCGTCGTGCAGGAAGCGTTGCAGTTCCCGTAAAAAATCACTCCCAGCTGCCGGCGTAAGCGGCGCTGCTGCCAACAGCGCGATCAAACTCGTGCTGGCAAGTCTGGATGCTCTCCGACATGGCGCCACCCCCGCCATTTCGATCCCTCAGCTGTCAACGATGTCAGGCGGCCAGCGTAGCAATTCCGGGCCGAGGAATCCGAGTGTCGACGGGTCATATCGTCGGTGTCGCCAAGCCAATCACCTCGCGATTAGGTGTATTATTGTCGCCGGTTCCGACTGTGCGGGAGTGCGGGCAGCGCCTATACTTCCGATAAGGGTCGGGGGTCTGGAGAGTCTGGGATGCGGATGGTCCGGTTGGCGGTTTTCGCGGTGGTCGCGGTTGCGGTCGGCGGGGCGGCCTACATCTATCGTGACGACTTGGCACGAAAGTTGGGGCTGGGTGGCACGGCGAGCGCGGCGGAGAAGGGCAGTCCGACCAGTCCTGCAGCCTCAGCGCAGCCGCAAGGCCGCCGGGGTCGCGCAAACCTCGGGGGGCCGGTTCCGGTGGTCGTGACCAAGGTGGCCAAGAAGCCATTGCCGATCGTCATCGAGGCGGTCGGCACCGTACAGGCCATCGCTTCGATCCAGATCAAGTCGCGCATCGACAGCCAGATCATGAAGGTGAACGTCGCCGAAGGCGCCCTGGTGAAGGAAGGCGACCTCCTGTTCGAGCTCGATTCCCGCACGCTCAGAGCCCAACTCGGCCAGATCGAAGCACAGATTCGCAAGGACCAGGCCCAGGTGGCGCAGGCCAAGCGCGATGTGACCCGCTTCGAGGAGTTGCTGGCCAGGAACGCCGGTACGGTGGTCAGCCGTGATTCCGCGCAGACCGCCCTCAAGGCAGCCGAGGCCCAGCTCGAGGCCGACGAGGCCAACAAGGCGGCCGTCGTCACGCAGCTCAGCTACACCGAGATCCGCGCACCGGTGTCGGGCCGCATCGGTTCGATCGGCAGCAAGGCCGGGACGGTGGTTCGCGTCGGCGACAACTCGCCGAGCAGCGCGCTCGCCACCATCAACCAGGTTGACCCGATCTATGTCGCCTTTGCCGTGCCACAGGTTTTCCTGCCCGACCTGCGCGCTGCGATGGCCAAGGGCGAGGTGAAGGTCTACGCCCTGGTCGACGAGAGTCGACGGCAGTCGGGATCGATCGCCTTCATCGAGAACACGGTCGATCCCTTGACCGGCACGGTGACCGCCAAGGCGCGCATCGACAACGCCAGCGAAGGCCTGTGGCCCGGCCAGTTCGTCAAGGTCGAGATCGTGCTCGGCGTCGATCCCGAGGCGATCGCCGTTCCCGCTCCCGCCATCCAGCTCGGCCCGCAGGGGCCGTACTTGTTCGTGGTCAAGGACGGCGTCGCCGAACTGCGCAACGTCGTCATCAAGCGCACGCAGAAGGGCGAATCGGTGATCGGCAAAGGTCTCGAGGGCGGCGAGCAGGTCGTGGTCGACGGCCAGCTCCGCCTGGTCAACGGCGCCAACGTCGCCGTCCGGCCGCCCACCGCTGAACCGCCATCGACCGCCGCCGCGCCGCCGCGCGGCTGACACCAAAGAGAGGCAGGACGGGACATGCTGTCAGCGCTCTGTATTCGCCGCCCGGTCATGACCATCCTGCTGATGGCGTCGTTCATCATCGCCGGCGCCTTCGGCTACAAGCAACTGCCCGTCGCCGCCATCCCCCGGGTCGAGTTCCCGACCATCCAGGTCACGGCGCAGCTTCCGGGTGCCAGCCCCGAGACCATGGCGGCCTCGGTGGCGTCGATCCTCGAGCGTCAGTTCTCGACCATCGCCGGCGTGACGTCGATGACCTCGACGTCGTCGCTCGGCAACACCTCGATCGTCCTGCAATTCGACTTCAACCGCTCGATCGACGGCGCCGCGCTCGACGTCCAGTCGGCAATCTCCTCGGCCATGCGCCGCCTGCCGCCCGAGCTCACGACGCCGCCGTCGTTCCGCAAGGTCAATCCCGCCGACTGGGCGGTGATGTTCCTGGCGCTGCGATCGTCGCAGGTCCGCCTGTCCGACATCGACGCCTTCGCCAACCGTTCGATCCTGCCGCGCATCTCGACGCTGCCGGGCGTGGCACAGGTCGTCATCTTCGGCTCGCAGAAATATGCGGTGCGCGTGCGCGCCAACCTCGACCAGCTTGCGGTCCGCGGCTTGACCTTGCAAGAGCTGCAGAGCGCGGTGGTCAACGCTAATTCGAGCAAGCCGGTAGGCGCCATCGCCGACAATCGCCAGAGCTCGATCCTCGATGCGACCGGGCCGATCACGAAGGCTGCCGACTACATGCCGGTAATCGTGACATGGCAGAATGGCGCGCCGGTGCGCGTATCGGACGTCGCGACGGCAATCGACAGCGTCGAGAACGACAAGGTTGCGAGCTGGCTGAACGGCACGCGGGCGATCGTGCTCGGCGTCTATCGCCAGCCCGACGGCAACACCGTCGAAGTGGTCGATCGGGTGAAGGCGATGCTGCCGGCCATCCAGGCGGAGCTGCCGCCCGGCGTCGAGATCGAGCAGCTCGCCGACCGGTCGGTGTCGATCCGCCACGCCATCGCCGACGTCGAATTCACCCTGCTGCTGGCCGCCTTGCTGGTCATCGTCGCGATCTATTTCTTCCTCCGCAGCGCCCGCGCCACGCTGATCCCGGCGATCGCCCTGCCGATCTCCATCATCGGCACGTTCGCCGCGATGTATGTCTGCGGCCACTCGATCGACAACATCTCCCTGCTCGCCCTGACCCTGGCGGTCGGCTTCGTGGTCGACGATGCCATTGTCATGCTCGAGAACATCGTCCGCTACATCGAGGCGGGCGAGAAGCCGATGGAAGCCGCGTTCAAGGGCTCCAAGGAGGTGGGCTTCACCATCATCTCCATGACCCTGTCGCTGGTCGCGGTGTTCATCCCGGTGCTGTTCATGGGCGGCGTCGTCGGCCGCATGTTCAACGAATTCGGGCTGGTCATCAGCTTCGCCATCCTGATCTCCGGCGTCGTGTCGCTGACGCTGACGCCGATGCTCTGCTCGCGGCTCCTGAAGCCGATCGACCACCACGAGAAGCACAACTTCCTGCTGCGCTCCTTCGAATGGAGCTTCAACAAGGTCACGAGCGGCTACTCCTGGGCGCTCAAGCGGACGATCGCGATACCGAAGACGGTGCTGGCCATCACGCTCGGCACCTTCGTCCTGACCGCGATCCTGTTCGAGGCGATCCCCAAGGGTTTCTTCCCGTCCGAGGACATCGGCCAGATCACCGGTTCGACGGTCGGGCCCGATGATGCATCCTTCGACGCCATGGTCGCCCGCCAGGGCGCGCTGGCCGAAGTCGTCAGGCGTGATCCGGACGTGAAGTCGGTTCTGTCGATCGTCGGCGGCGGCAACGCGGCGAACACCGTCAACTCGGGCCGCATGTTCATCATCCTGCGCGACAAGCCGGAGCGGAAAGACAGCGCCCTGCAGGTGATCGCCCGCTTGCGGCGCGCCACCACCACGGTGCCCGGCATCAATGTCTTCTTCCAACCGGTTCAGTCGATCAACATCGGCACGACCCAGACGCGTGCGCAGTATCAGTTCGGCATGCGCTCGAGCAACCTCGCGGCGCTGCGCGAGTACGCACCGCTGATGGAGCAGCGGATGCGGCGCATTCCCAGCATTCTCGACGTTAACTCCGATCTGCAGGTCAGAGCGCGCTCCACGGTGATCGATGTCGACCGCGATACGGCGTCGCGCCTCGGCCTGTCGGTCGACCAGATCCGCCTGCTGCTCTACTCGGCGTTCGGCAGCCGCCAGGTCTCGACGATCTACGCTCCCGACGACACCTACCAGGTGATCCTCGAAGCCGACCCCAGATATGCCGATGTCAACGACATCCTGCGCCGCATCCAGATGCGAACGCCGAGCGGCGCGCTGGTGCCGCTCGATACGGTGGCCAAACGCAGTGACAAGCCGACCTCGCTCACCGTCAACCACATCGCGCAGCTGCCGTCGGTCATCATCTCGTTCAACCTGGCGCCCGGCGTGGCGCTCGGGCAGGCGGTCGCCGACATCAACGCCGCCGCCGCGGAGATCGGTCTGCCGGCCTTCATCACCACCAGCTTCGAGGGCAGCGCGCAGGTCTTCCAGCAGGCGGTCGCCAATCAGGGCATGTTGCTGTTCGCGGCGGTTCTGGTGATCTACATCATCCTCGGCGTTCTCTACGAAAGCTTCATCCATCCGCTGACCATTCTGTCCGGCTTGCCGTCGGCCGGCATCGGCGCGCTCGCCATTCTCATGCTGTTCGGCATGGATCTCAGCGTCATCGCCATGATCGGCGTCGTCATGCTGATCGGCATCGTCAAGAAGAACGCCATCATGATGGTCGACTTCGCGATCGAGCGGCGCGCCCAAGGCGCGACGGCCGAGCAGGCGATCGTCGAGGCGGCGCTGTTGCGCTTCCGGCCGATCATGATGACGACCGCCTGCGCCCTGCTGGGTGCGCTACCGATTGCGATCGGCGCCGGCGCCGGCGCCGAACTGCGCCAGCCGCTCGGCATCACCGTGGTCGGCGGTCTTTTGGTCTCCCAGCTCCTCACCCTGTTCATCACGCCGGTGGTCTACATCTGGTTCGACAGGCTCACCGGCGTGAGGTTCAGTCCGCGCTGGCGGTGGTGGCGCTCGCGCGGTGCACCCGCCGCTCCGGCCGAGTAGTGAACGTCCCGAGCGCGGACTTCCCGGCCCGCATCATGCTTGCGAGCGGACCGGGAAGTCCGCGCTGCGCATGATCGACAGCGGCGCCTTTGTGCCGGGCCCGCGCCTGCGTATCGAGGGCCGGCGTGGCGGCCCGCTCGCCGGGCTCACGTTCGCCGCCAAGGACCTGTTCGATGTGGCCGGGGTACCGACCGGCGGCGGCAACCATGATTGGCCGACCGGCCGCTCGGTGCCTACCCGGCATGCCTGGGCGGTCCAGACTTTGCTCGACGCCGGCGCCACACTGATCGGCAAGACCGTCACCGACGAGGTCTCGCTCCCCTTTATAGCTC
>VGCQ01000036.1 GCA_016870055.1 Alphaproteobacteria bacterium
GGGCGCGGTGACCGACGTTTCCATTTTCATGGCGCTCACCACGAACAGCGGCTCGCCGGCCTTGATCGCGTTGCCCTCGCCGACCTTGATCTCGACGATCGAGCCGGCATGCGGGCTCTCCACCGCTTCGTGGCCGGGCGGAACCGGCATCGGTCGGGCGGGCGGCGGTCCCGCCGTGGCGCGGCCGCGGCCCAACGCGGCGACTTGCTGATCGAGGAACGGCAGGGCGCCGCCGGTCGCTTTCGGCGCCTCGATGGCGTCGGCCAGCAGGGTCGTCCGCGCATTGCCGGCGCGGAAATCGTGATGGGCCAGGATGGCGCGCAACTGCTCGCGGTTGGTCGGCACGCCGACGATATGGAATTCGTCGAGCGCGCGCTGGGTGCGCTCGACCGCCGATTCGAAGGTACCGGCCGAGCCCGACTGGCAGATCAGCTTGGCGAGCAGGGGATCGAACTGCGGCGGTGGGCTCAGCCCAAGATAGCCGCAGGCATCGATCCGCACGCCCGGCCCGGAGGGCTCGCGATAGGCGCTGAGCGTGCCGGTGCCCTGGACGACGACGCGCGCCTGGATGGCAAAGCCGCGTGGGGTGCCGATTGCGGGCAGCGAGCCGCCGGCAGCGATGCGGAACTGCGCCTCGACCAGGTCGACGCCCATGACCTGCTCGGTGATGGTGTGCTCGACCTGGATGCGCGGATTGCACTCGATGAAGAAGTGTTCGTCGGTCTCGGGAGTGACGAGGAACTCGACGGTGCCGGCGTTCTCGTAGGCGGCGGCCCGGGCGAGCTTGACGGCATCGTCGAGGATGCGCTGACGGAGGGCCTTGTCGAGGTTGGGCGCCGGCGCCACTTCGACGACCTTCTGGTTGCGCAATTGCACCGAGCAGTCGCGTTCGAACAGGTGGGCCACGTTGCCTCGGCCGTCGCCCAGCACCTGGACCTCGATGTGGCGCGGCCGCGGCACGATCTTCTCCAGGAACACCGAGCGATCGCCGAATGCGGCCTCGGCCTCGCCCTGGCAGCGCGCGAACGCCTCGTCCATCTCCTCCAGCTTGGCGACCGCGCGCATGCCGCGGCCGCCGCCGCCGGCTGCGGCTTTCAGCATCACCGGATAGCCGATCGATGCGGCGACGGATTTGGCCTGCGCCGCCGAGCCGAGCTTGGGCGCGCCGGGCACCACCGGAATGCCCTGCGCTTCGGCGAAGGTGCGGGCCGCGACCTTGTCGCCGAACAGTTTCAGGCTGGCGGGCGAGGGCCCGACGAAACGCAGGCCTTCGGCGGCGCAACGCTCGGCAAAGGCGGCGTTCTCCGACAAAAAGCCGTAGCCCGGATGGACGCAGTCGGCGCCGCTGGCCTTGGCCGCGGCGACCACCGCGTCGATGTCGAGATAGCCGCGCAGCGGATCGCCGTCGATCTGCCGCGCCGAGCCGGCGAGCTTGGTGTGCAGCGAGGCCGAATCGGCCGCGGTGAAGATCGCCACCGAGTCGATACCGAGCGAAGCGGCGGCTCGGGCGATCCGAATGGCGATCTCGCCGCGATTGGCGATCAGGACACGCTTCAGCATCGGCTTCCTC
This sequence comes from Alphaproteobacteria bacterium, assembly GCA_016870055.1. GTDB lineage: Bacteria > Pseudomonadota > Alphaproteobacteria > Reyranellales > Reyranellaceae > Reyranella. The sequence continues at coordinate 1,571 of VGCQ01000036.1, forward strand.
ACGAGGGCAGACGGTAGACGCGCTTGGCCGTGCCGCTGAACAGCGCCGTCTTCTCGCTGGCGGAGGCGCCGGACGCCATCAGCTTGAAAGCGTTCCACAGCGTGGCGTAGCCGGTCGAGAGCTTGTCGACCGGGAAGTTGCTCTCGAACATGCAGCGCTCGGCACCGAAGGTCTCGATGCAGGTCTTGATCCACGGGCCCCAAGCGTCGGCGATGTCGCGCGAGCCGGGTGGGACGGGGCGCTTCATGTGGTCGGCGAACGGGCCGATATCCATGCCGAGCCCGCCCAGCTTCACCACCACGTTGGGGCAGCGCGCGAGTTCCGCCAGGTCGGATTTCCAGGCAGCGAACACCGCATCGGTCCTGCCGGCATAGGGCCCGATGCCGAGCGGGCCGCCGCAATGGTTCAGGATCATGGTGGTCTGCGGCACGGCGCGGGCCAGCGCCGTCACTTCCCGGAGTTGGGGATGATACTGCCAGGCTTCGTAGGTCAGTCCGAGGGCGCCGAGTTGCGCCACGCCCGCGCGGTAGTTGGTCTGGCCGTAAAGACCCTGCGGCGGGTTGGTGTGGCTGTTGCGCACATCGGGGCTGGCATCCCAGCCGCCGGCGTGGCGGATGCCGCGGAACCGGCCGTTGCCCGCCACGATATGCGCCTCCAGGACGGCGCGGGCGCGGTCGCCCAGGGTCATGTCGACATAGGACACGATGCCGGCACAGGCCCGCGTCGGACCGTAGGTGCCGCTGGCGCTCATCGCCGCCACGCCGTTGGCGAACTCGGTCTCGCCGACCGGCCGCATCTCGGCCGGCCCGCCGGCACGGTACATCGAGCGGCAGTCGATATAGACCGTCGCCGTGACGTTGTGACCCGTACCGGTGTCGGCCAGCAGCTCGTCGAGCAGGTAGCGATGGTTGCCGTGATGCCACAGATGATGATGGGGATCGACGATCGGCAGGTCGGGCTCGAGGATCGGCTCCTTGGCCTGCTTGGCGAGCCAGGCGTCGTCGGGAATGTAGGCGCGGCGCTGCCGCTCGACGGTGGGAGCAGTCGTCATGGCAGCCTCGGCTGGTGGAACTTGTACGGCGGATAGTCCTTGGCGATATCGGACACCACCTCGATCATCGCCGGCGAGTCGGCGGCCAGCGCCTCCTTCAGCGCGCCGCGGAAGGCGTCGGCCGTCTCGACGCGCCAGGCCGGCACGCCGAAGGCGCGGGCATAGGCCGGGAAATCCGGATTGTGCAGGACGGCGCCGGAATGGCGGCCCTCGTAGAGCCGTTCCTGGTCGCGCTTCACGTTGCCGTAGGAGGCGTTGTTCACGACGACCGTGACGAGATTGATGCCGAACTGCTTGGCGGTCGAGAGGTCCGAGCCGCCGAACAGGAAGCCGCCGTCGCCGGTCACCGACACGACCGGCCGGTCGGGGTTGGCGATCTTGACGCCGAGCGCGGTCGGGAAGCCGTAGCCCAGCGTGCCGGAGAAGCCCGAGCTGATCAGCCGGCGCGGCTGATGGACGGGATAGCCGTACCAGATGATGTAGCCGAGCTGCGTCACCTCGTCGACCACGATGCCGTCGTCGGGCAGCGTCTCGCGCAGCACCTTCATATAGGAGTACTGCGGCTCGGCCTTCGCGATGGCGGCGTGCGCTGCGGCTTTTGCCGAGGCGATCGCGGCGCGCCACGTCGCACCGTCCTTGCGCGCGACGGCGTCGGTGAGGGCACGCGCGCCTTGCGCGGCGTCGGCGACGATCGGGACGGTGACCGCGAGCCGGCGATGCTCGGCGGGATCGATGTCGATGCGCGCGGTCTTCAGTCCGGCGGGCGCCGGCGCCCAGCGCGCGATCGGCACGTCGAGGCGTGTGCCGATGCCGATCAGCAGGTCGGTCTTGTCCCACAGCTCGAAGCCGCCGACCGTGTTCAGCGACAGCGGATGGCGCGAATCGACCACGCCTTTGCCCATGCGGAACGACACCACCGGTGCGCCGATCTTCTCGGCCAGGGCCAGGATCTCAGCCCCGGCGTCGACCGCGCCGCCGCCGATCCAGATCATCGGCGCCGCGGCGGCGTCTACCAGCTTGGCGAGCGCTGCGATCTTGTCGGGATCGGGCTCGGGGTCGGCGCGTTTGCCCAAGGGATCGATCGGCGCGACCTCGGCCGTGGCGCCGAACATGTCCCACGGCATCTCGACGGCGACCGGACCAGGCCGTCCCGATGTCATCGCCTGGAAAGCACGCGCCATGACTTGCGGCGCGTCGGTCGGATGCTCGATGCGTTCGGCGAATTTCAGCAGCGACTTCAGGGTGGCGAGCTGATCGGGCATCTCGTGCAGTTGCCCGCGGCCGCGGCCGATCATGGCGCTCGGCACCTGGCCGGTGATGCACATGATCGGCGCGTTGACGCCCCATGCCGTGGTGAGCGCGCCCATGGTGTTCATCACGCCGGGGCCCGGCACCACGGTGAAGGCCGACGGCTTGCCCGACGATTGGGCGTAGCCCAGCGCCATGTAGGCGGTGGTCTGCTCGTGGCGGGCGTTGACCACCTTCAGCCGGTTGGCGTTGCGCGCGAAGGCGTCGAACAGGCCGTACATCTGCACGCCGGGCAGGCCGAAGATGGTGTCGATGCCGTGCCGCAGCAGTGAATCGACGATGGCGTCGCCGCCGGTCATGCGAGGCATGGGTGGCTCCCGTTGCTTACGCCGTCTTGGCGCGAATGAAGTTGCCGATCTCCAGACAGCCGTCGCGACCTTCCGACAGGATGGGGGCGAACAGCGGAAAGACATGCAGCATGTTGGGCCACACCGCGAGCCGCACCTCGCCGCCCGCGGCATGCAGCTTCTCGGCGATGCGCGTGGCATCGTCGAGCAGAGTTTCGGCGCTGCCGACCTGAATCAGGATGGGCGGCAGGCCTTTGAGGTCGGCGTGCAGCGGGGCGGCGAGCGGCGTCTTGGGATCCTTGCCGGCGAGGTACAGGCCGGCCATCCACAGCAGGCCTTGCTTCTGCACCATGGGATCCTGCGCGGCGCGCGCCGTGATGCTGTTGCCGAGGCCCTCGAGATCGACCCAAGGCGAGATCGCTATGGCGCAAGCCGGCAGGCCGAGCTTCTTGTCGCGCAGGTTGACCAGCGTGGCGATGGTGAGGCCGCCGCCCGCCGAATCGCCGGCGATCGCCAGCCGATTGGCGGCGAAACCCTGCTGCAGCAGCCAGCGCCAGGCCGCCGCCGCATCGTCGACCGCGGCCGGGAAGGGGTGCTCGGGTGCCAGGCGGTAGTCGATCAGCAGGACCTTGGCGGCCGAGGCGGCGGAGATGTCGTAGGCGAGCCGCCGGTGGGTGTTGAGCGAGCCGATGGCGTAGCCGCCGCCATGCAGATAGAGGATGGCGCGGCCGGCGTCGCAGCCCGGCGCCATCACCCATTCGGCCGGCACGCCGCCGGCGTCGACGGTCTCGCATTTGGCATCCGGCGCGCCGCCGACATACACCGCCATCTTCTCGAAGCGCTCGCGCGCCTGGACGACATCCTGGTTCTGCGGCGCAGGTCGCGAGCGCAACAGGTTGACGAGGCCCTCGAGCTGTTTGGCGGTCATGAAACAGTGCTCCTGCAAAGTCGTCGTGCCAGACGTTCCGACAACGCCGACGCCACATCAAGAAGGGATGTGCCGGTCGTCCGGTCCGTGGAATTGACGGTGCCGAGGACGCGATGGCGAAGACGCAATCTGTCGCTAGGATGCCAGCCGCATGTCGTCCTCCGATCCCGGTCGCACCCCGGCCAGCCAGCTCACCAATCGATGGCTGCAGCTTGGCGCCGGCGTCGTCTGCATGGTGATGATATCGAGCCTGCAGCATGGCTGGACACTGTTCGTCCAACCGATCGACGACAAGCATGCTTGGGGCCGCACCGCCATCCAAGTGGCCTTCACCGTCTTCATCCTGACCGAGACCTGGTTGGTGCCGTTCGAAGGCTGGGTGGTCGATCGTCTGGGGCCGCGGCCGGTGGCGCTGGCCGGCGGGTTGCTGGTCGCCGCGTCGTGGGGGCTGAACTCGATCGCCGATTCGCTGGCGCTGCTCTATCTCGGCGCGGTGCTGGGCGGGATCGGCGCCGGCTGCGTCTACGGGACGTGCCTGGGCAACGCGCTGAAATGGTTTCCCGACCATCGCGGACTGGCGGCCGGGCTGACGGTGGCGGGCTACGGCATCGGCTCGGGCTTCACCGTGATCCCGCTTCATCGCACCATCGAGCAGTCGGGCTACGAGGCGGCGTTCCTGTGGTTCGGCCTGGTGCAGGGCGTCGTCGTCTGCTTGGCGGCGCTGCTGTTGGTCAAGCCCACGGCAGGACTCAAGCTGCCGGCCGCCCATGTCGCGCAGACCAGTCGCGACTACGCGCCGCGCGAGGTGCTGCGTTCGCCGTTGTTCTGGGTGCTGTTCACGATGTCGCTCCTGGTCACTGCCGCCGGGCTCACCTTCACCGCTCATTTCGCCACCATCGCCGCCGATTTCGACGTCGACGACAAGCCGGTGCGGCTGCTCGGCGTCACTCTGCCGGCGCTCACTTTCGCTCTCACCTTGGATCGCATCGCCAACGGCATCGCGCGGCCGTTGTGCGGCTGGCTGTCCGACTACATCGGTCGCGAGAACACCATGCTCATGGCCTTCACCTTGGGGGCGGCGAGCATCTACGCCTTCGCGACCTGGGGACAGGATCCGCTGCTGTTCGTGCTGCTGGCATGCCTGGTGTTCTTCGCCTGGGGCGAGGTCGCAAGCCTATTCCCGGCGGCCTGCACCGACTATTTCGGCTCGGCTTACGCCACCACCAATGCCGGGATCCTGCACACCGCCAAGGGCGTGGCGGCGCTGCTGGTGCCGCTGTCCGTGCCGATGGTCGAGATGACGGGGAGCTGGCAGACCATCTTCACAATCGCCGTCGGCATGAACGCCGCGGCGGCGGTGCTGGCGGTCGCCGTTCTGCGCCCCATGCGTGCGGCGCGAATGAAGGCCGCCGCGATGGCCGATTGATTTGCACAGCCAACGGGAGAGTCCTCGATGTCCACGAACCGTCTTTCGCTGCTCGACGAGGTCAAGCTGCAGGCCGAGGTGATCGTGCCGATGCTGCGCGCCCTGCGCGCCGAGATCGGCAAGGAGAAGGCCGACCGCATCGTCGGCGACGCGCTGCGCAAATGGGCGCGCGACCTCTACCATCGCATCGGCGAAGGCAAGCGCGGTACGCCGCGCGAGAAGTGGGACGCCGTGTGGGCCGAGGACATGCGGCCGCGCATCGGCGATGCGGTCGACCGCGAGATGCTGAAGGACGACGGCGTCGTGCGCGAGTACAACGTCGTGCGCTGCCGGTACGCCGAGTTCTTTCGCGCGCTGGGCGAGCCGGAGCTGGGCGGCATCCTGCTGTGCGATTCGGACTTCCACATCGCCGATGTCGGTGGGCCGCAGGTCGAGTTCAAGCGAACGCAGACGATCATGCAGGGCGCGGCCTATTGCGACTTCCGCTATCGCTTCAAGTGAACGATCGCGCGTCCGTGGAGAGCTATGACTATATCGTGGTCGGCGCCGGCTCGGCCGGCGCAGCGGTGGCCAACCGGCTGTCGGCCGACGCGCGCCACCGCGTCCTGCTGCTGGAGGCCGGGCCGGCCGGCCATCCATGGTCGCGCATCCCGATCGGCTACGCGCGGCTGCTGACCAATCCCGCGGTCAACTGGCTGTACAGCGGCGAGCCCGAGCCCAGCACCAATGGACGTCGAATCCCGGTGCCGCGCGGCCGCCTGCTCGGCGGTTCCAGTGCGCTGAACGGGCTCGCCTTTGTGCGCGGCCAGGCGCAGGATTTCGACTCTTGGGCGCAGATGGGCAACAGCGGCTGGAGCTACGCCGACGTGCTGCCGTTGTTCAAGCGCATGGAACGCTACGAGGGCGACGGCGACGATGCCTTCCGCGGCCGCAACGGTCCTTTGCGTGTCACCGATCCTGACTGGCACGACCCGTTCTTCGCGACCGTGATCGAGGCGGCAGGGCAGGTCGGCATCGCCCACAATCCCGACTACAACGGCGCGCGGCAAGACGGCATCGCCATGAGCCAGGCGACCATCGCATCACGCCAGCGCATGAGCACGGCGCGTTGCTACCTCGATCCGGTCCGCCGTCGTCGCAATCTGCGCATCGAGACTGGCGCCATGACCGAAGGGTTGGTCCTCGACGGCAAACGCTGTGTCGGGGTTCGCTACGTGGCGGCCGCCGGGCCGCGGGAAGCGCGTGCCGGTGGCGACGTTATCGTCTGCGCCGGCTCGATCAATTCGCCGCAGTTGCTGGAGCTGTCGGGCATCGGCCAGCCTGACCGCCTGCAGGCGCTCGGCATCGCCGTCCGCCACGCCCTGCCGGGCGTCGGCGAGAATCTGCGCGACCACTACGCGCCGCGCACACGCTGGGCGGTCGGTGCCAAGGGCTTCACCTTCAACGATCGCGGCCGCGGCTTGGGCCTGGTGCGCCAGGCGCTGCGCTATGTCCTGCAGGGTGACGGCCTGCTCGCCATGGTCGGCGCGCCGATCCGGGCGTTCGTGCGCTCGCGCGAGGGACTTGCTGCGCCCGATCTGCTGCTGGGCTGGGTGCCGATGCTGACCGAGCCCAGTCCACGAGGGCCACGGATCGCCCGCCAGTCGGGTTTCACCTGCTATGCTCATCCCATGCGTCCGGAGAGCAGGGGACACGTCCATATCGTCACGGCCGATCCCAGGCGGCCGCCGGCGATCCGCTTCAACTTCCTGTCGGCGCCGATCGACGCCGAGCTCACGGTGCGCGCCCTGCGCATTGCGCGATCCATCATGAACGCACCCGCCATGAAACGCCTGCAGCTCACCGAGCTGGCGCCCGGCCCAGATCGCTCGACCGACGAGCAGATCGTCGATTGGGTCAAGAAGGCGGCGGAGACGACCTACCATCCGGTCGGCACCTGCAAGATGGGTGGCGACGCCATGGCCGTGGTCGATGCGCGGCTGCGCGTGCACGGCATCGACGGCCTGCGCGTCGCCGACGCCTCGATCATGCCGACGCTGACCTCGGGCAACACCAATGCGCCCACCATCATGATCGGCGAGAAGGCGGCCGACATGGTGCTGGCCGACGCGCGAGGATGAGAGCGGCATGACCGACGCCCCGCCCAGTCCGGTTTCGCTGGCGGCTTTGCGCGATGCGGCATTGCAGGGTCACGAGCCGCCGCCGTTGGCATCGGTGGCGCGGTTGCCGTCCTATCGCTGGTTCGTGGTCGGAACGGTCTGCATCGGCGCCTTCATGGGTCAGGTCGATGCCAGCCTGACGCAGATGCTGCTGCCCAGGCTGGAGCACGATTTCGCCGCACCGCTCAGCACGGTGAGTTGGGTGGCGGTCGGCTACATCCTGACGATGGCGTCGTTCATGCCGATCTTCGGCCGGCTGGCCGACATGGTCGGCCGCAAGCTGCTCTATACCGGCGCCTTCGTGATATTCGTCGTCGGCTCGGGCCTGTGCGGCTTCGCGACGAGCTTGCCGGAGCTGATCGTCTTTCGCGTCATACAGGGGATCGGCGCCGCGCTGATCACCGCCAACAGCATCGCCATCGTCGTGCTGGCGGCCGGTCCCGAGCTGCGCGGCCGCGCGCTCGGGCTGCAATCCGCGGCGCAGGCGATCGGGCTGGGCGCCGGGCCGGCGCTGGGCGGCATGATCCTCGACACGCTGGGCTGGCATTGGGCGTTCTGGATCAATGTGCCGTTCGGCTTGATCGGCGTCGTGATGGGCTGGCTGGTGCTGCCGCAGACCCGGCATCTCGCGGCCGCCACCCGTTTCGACTGGGGTGGCGCTCTATTGATCGCGCCGGCGCTCACCGCGGTCATGATGCTGTTGAACCAGGGCCATGCCTGGGGCGTGCGCTCGCCGTTGTTCATCGGCTGCCTGGTACTGGCCGTCGTGTTCCTGGCGGCGTTCGTGTGGGCGGAGCGGCGCGCGACCACGCCGCTGATCGACTTCGCGCTGTTGCGGCAGCCGGCTTTTCTCACCGGCAATCTCGCGAACTTCCTGTCCTACGCCATGCTGTTCGGCGTGTTCTTCCTGATCCCCTTCCTCCTCGTCCGGGTCTACGACGACTCGGCGTTCACGGCCGGGCTGCGGTTGTCGATCGTGCCGATCATGTTGGGCCTGCTGGCGCCGGTCGGCGGCATGCTCTACGACCGCTTCGGCGCGCGCGTGGTGACGGCGCTCGGCATGGCCGCCTGCATCGTGGGCTTGGTCGTCCTCTACGTTTTCCTCAACGGCCATCGTGCCGATCTCATGATGGTGATGGTGGGGCTGGCGATCTTCGGCATCGGGCAGGGCCTGTTCATCTCGCCCAACAGCAGCGCCATCATGGCGACGGCGCCCGAGGAACTGACCGGCGAGGCGGGCAGCCTGGTGAACGTCGTGCGCTACCTCGGCATCAGCACCGGGATCGCCGGCTCCTCGACGCTGCTCGCCCTCGGCATCCATGTCGCGGAAAAGAAGAAGGGCACGATCGACGCCGCCAACACGACGCTGCTCGCCGGCGGCAGTGACGTGATCCTGATGCTGTGCTGTTTCGGTTTTCTCGCCGCCGGCCTCTCCGTGCTGCGCACGGTTCCCCGCAAGAAGCGCACAGGGGAAGCGATCGAGCTGTAGTGCTGCGTCAGCGGTCCATGATCCATTCCGCACCGGAGGCCAACGCAACGTCGCGCACCTTGGCGAGCAGGTTGGCGCCCACCGGAATACCGGTCTTGCGGCGCTGGTCGGCGGTGCGTCGTTCCGGATCGCCGGCCACCATGACGGATCGCGACGCATCGGCCGGCTTGGTGGCGCGTAGCGCATCGCAGAAGGCGACGACATCGGCGCGGAACTCGGCGGGATCGCGGAACAGGCCGGGATCGAGGGCGAGCAGGAAGTGGCCGATGTCCTGCGTTCCCGGTTTCTTGGTGTGCTGCGGATCGGTGATCATGGTGGCGCCGGACAGTGCCGACGACAGGATGTTCACCATCGCCGACAGGCCGTAGCCCTTGTGGTTGCTGCCTTCCGGCGTGCCGCCGAGCGGCGTCATGAAGCCGCCCTTGCTCACCTCGCGCGGATCGGTGCTGGGTTTGCCCTCGGCCGTCACCAGCCAGCCGAGCGGCGCCGGCAGGTTCTCGTTGGCCTTGTTGCGGATCTTGCCGGCCGCCACCGTGGTCGTCGCCATATCGAGCAGGAACGGTTCGCCGGGACGGCCGGGGGCGGCGAAGGCGATGGGATCGGTGCCGAGTCGCGCCTGGGCGCCGAAGGTCGGCGAGACCTGGATGCCGCTCGCCGACGTGGTGACCATGCCGATCAGGCCGGCCTCGACCGCCATCAGGGCGTAGAAGCCGCAGGCGCCGAAATGCGCCGAATTGCGCACGGCGGCGACGGCGATGCCGGCGGTCTTGGCCTTGGCGATGGCAAGGTCCATGGCGCGCCTGGCATTGGCGTGACCCAGCCCGCCCTGGCCGTCGATCAGCGCCGACACCGGTGTTTCCCGTGAAACGACCGGCTCGGCCTTCATGTCGATCTTCCCGCCGCGGCGGCGTTCGTCGTAGACCGGGACCATCGAAATGCCGTGCGTGTCGATACCGTGCAGGTCGGCCCAGCTCATGATCTCGGCCGTGCTGACGGCGGCAGGTGCCGCCATGCCCCAGGCACGTAGGATCAGCTCGAGTTGGCGGCGATGTGTTTCGTACGAGGCGGGCATGCGGCGTTCCACGAGGTTTGCGGCGGGACGGACCACGGTAGCACGTGCTAGGCTCGACAAAACGCCGGAGGAGACGTGCCATGAATGCAGGTATGACCATGGCGGAGCGCGCCGACGCCCTGGAAACCAAGATGGCCGAGGAGCTCGACTACATCTTCGTGAAGTCGCGGCTGCATATGATGGCCGAAGGCGACATGAGCGCGCCGCCCAATGCCGGCGCCATGATCAGGGCCAATCCGAAATTGCGCGTGCTGATGGGCGACGATCCGCGATTGCCGGCGATGCCCGAGAAGCCGACGCTGATCGACTTCTTCAAGTACCGATTCGGCCCGTCGATGCATCTCCTGCAGAGCGCCCGCCATGCCGTGAAGGGCGGCCTGCCGGAGAAGATGGTGCTGGCCTGCCTGCTGCACGACATCGCCGGCGTCGGTTTCATCCGCGGCGATCACGGTTACTGGGGCGCCCAGCTCGTCGAGCCTTATGTCGACGAGGAAGTGACGTGGGCGATCCGCGCCCATCAGGTGCTGCGCTTCTATGCCGACGACTCGGTTGGCTACGAATACCCGCAATCCTATGTCTCGCTGTTCGGCGCCGACTATCGCGTCGATCCGTACATCGAGGAAGACTACCGACGCATGCGGAACCACAAATGGTACATGTCGGGCCGCATGATCACCGTGCACGACATCTACTCGTTCGATCCCAACGTCCATGTCGAGCTCGAGGAGTTCACCGACATCATCGGCCGCAACTTCAGCCAGCCCGCGCAAGGGCTCGGCTTCGACAACAGCCCGGTCGCCCACATGTGGCGGTCGATCATCCGGCCGGCGAAGTATCTGTAGAATTGGCATTCGGTTGCTGCGTCGGCTCGAAGTCGATGAGCTCGACTGTCAGGAGCTCATCGGGCTCGCCGCTGCAGCAATGGATGAGCAGCGTCAGGCAGCATGAGATGCCGCCATGAACGGCCCCCGGCGCGTTGAACATGAACGTGCCGGGTCCGGCAACGACTCGGCCCGCACCGTTGTAGTAGGCGCCCTCCAAGATGTAGACCTCCTCGCCGAGACGGGAAGCCTTGCCGACGATTTTCCAAGCCTTGCCCGGCGGTGCAGTGTAGCGTGAGATCACCGTGAGCCCGTGGCTGTGCTTGCGCAGGACGCGCCGCCAGCGGCCGTACTCCTTGCCATCTTCCCAACGGACGTTGTAGCTCGCGGGCTCCCAGTCGGAGTCCGCCTCGGCGACCTTGAATCTCCGCCAGACGACATCGTTCATTTGTGCTTCTCCCGCCATCGGGGGAAAAACTTAGCCGGCGGAGACCGGCTGTCGGTGCGGTCGCGACCGAACCATCGAGCCGCCGTCTACTTGAAATCCTCGGCTCTGAGCTCGATCGGCGCGCCGTGGGGCGTGCGGTCGGCGGCATGGTCCCAGGCGTCGCGGTAACGCGCGAGCGTGACTTCGTCGGCGACGCCCTTCTGCGCCACCAAGCGCTCGAGCGTATTGAGCCAGTGGCGATAGTAGGTATCGCCGGTGTCGGGATCGCCGGCCGCCTGGGCACGCTTGATCTCCTCGCCGAGCGTCGATGCCCATTCCGGCCAGGTGAACACGCCGCGCTCGTGCAGCGCCAGCGCCATGGCGAAGGCCTGCGCTTCCCAGGGCTCGCGGAACACCGGCCCTTCGGCGTCGCAGGGAATGCCCGGAACGGGGATGGTCGGCTTGGCCATCACGCGGGCTCGAGATAGGGCTCGAAGGCGTCGATCGAGATCGTGAGCGTCGGGTCGGCGTCGGGCCCCCAGATCTCGCGGCCGTCGAACACCACGGTATAGAGCCACTGCGGATCGTCGCCGCGGCCGCTCGCGACGGAATCCGGATAGGCATGGCAGCCGTGGATCAGCTCGACCGTGCCGACCTTGTCGCGCGCATAGCGCGGCAGGCGGGTATGGCCCAGCGGATTGATGTTCCGGGTGCGCACGCGGTCGCCCGGCTTGAAGCGGGCAGGGCCCTGGCTCTGGCGGAAGAAGGACATGCGCGTCAAGCCCGCGTCGACGATCTCCTTGGTGAGCTTCCTCGGCAGCGGCTTGGTCGGCTCGATCGCATGGCCTGCCTTCAGCTCCTCCTCCGTGACGTAGCCGCGCGACAGCAGGTTCTTCTCCGCCGCAAGCTCCCATCGTTGATAGTAGGAAACGGCGAGGTAGGTTTGCGGCGGCAGGGTTTCCTGGGCATAGCGCGAATCGTCGATATGCCAGGCGCCCGCGTAGCCCATGGCGCGCGCCATGGCGAGCACGCGGCCTTCCCACGGCGCGTGGAACGGCGGCTCGTTCTTCTCGACCTCGACCTTGCCGAAGCCGTCCATGCCGCCCATGTCGTGGACGCCGTTCATGTAGCGATCTCCGCCGGCGTGCGGACGAGGCCGGTACCGATCATCGAATCGCGCGTTACGAGGTCGGCCAAGCCTTCCTCAGTCCATCCGTCGGTGCCGGCGGGCCGCATCGGCAGCACGAGGAAGCGCGTCTCGGCAGTCGAATCCCAGACGCGAATCTCGGTTTCCTTGGGCAGTGCAACGCCGAAGTCGGCAAGGACGCCGCGCGGGTCCTTGACGGCGCGCGAGCGATAGGGTGCCGACTTGTACCAGACCGGCGGCAAGCCGAGCACCTCCCACGGGTAGCAGGAACACAGCGTGCAGACGATCATGTTGTGGCGCCGCGGCGTGTTCTCGACAGCGACCAGATGATCGCCGACAGGGCTTACATGGCCAAGCGTCGCAACCGCCGCAGTGGCGTCCTTCAACAACGCCTGCTTGAAGGCGGGATCGGCCCAGGCTTTGGCGACGATCAGCGCGCCGTTTCGCGGGCCGATCTTGGTCTCGTAGGCCTCGACGATGGCGTCGAGCGCCTGCGGGTCGACATAGCCTTTCTCGACCAGGATGGTCTCCAGGGCGCGCACGCGCAATTGCTGCTCGGACAGCTCGGACCCGTGGTCGTGCGAATGATCGTGGTCGGACATGCGATTGGCCCTCCGGACGGAGCGCTATCGTAGCCGAGACGATTCGGCGGTGAAAGCGCCAGACTGCTCGGTCGATGCCGTCAGCCGGCGTAGAGGCGCAGAACACCGTACGCAAGGCTGCCGCCAAGCAGCACCGCGGCAATCAGCGTCAAGACCAGGTTCTGGGCGCGGTTCATGATCTTACTCCGCCGGCTTCGGCTGTCGGGCGCCAAGCAACTTCTGACTGAGCAGCACCGCGCACAGGATGCCGAGCCCGATCACATCGGTGATGACGTCCGGGTCGATCAGCAGCAGAGCTGCCGCGAACAGCAGCAACCTTTCGAGCCAATGGGTGACGCGCAGGAAGTAGCCTTCCATCGAAGCGGCGAGCGCCACGACGCCGATCGAGCCGGTGACGAACGCTCGCAGGATCTCGTCCCAGGTGCCGGAGAAAAGCAGCGCCGGGTTGAAGACGAAGAAGAACGGCACGATGAACCCGGCAGCGGCAAACTTGACGGCCTGAATGCCCGATCCCCAAAGACCGGCGCCGCCGATCGAGGCTGCGGCGTAGACTGCCAGAGCCACCGGCGGTGTCACCGCCGACAAGCACGAGAAGTAGAAGGCGAACATGTGGGCAGCCATCGGCGTGACGCCGAGCTTGATGATCGCCGGCACGAGCAGGGCTGCCTGCATGATGTAGGCTGGTGTCGTGGGCATGCCCATGCCCAGGACGATGCTGGCAAACATGGTGATGAGCAGCGCCAGCACGAGGTAGCCGTGGGTGAGATCGACGAGGAACGCGGTGAACCGCAGCGCGAGGCCGGTCTGAAGCACGATGCCGATCACGATGCCGGCGCTGGCGCAGGCCATTGCCACAGGCACGGTATGCACCGCACCGTCGCGCAGCGCCTCGAGGCAAGCGCGCGGCCCAAGGCCCGTCGCTGGCCGCAGCCACGAGATCACGACCAGCGCCGCGGTGGCAAGGATCGCGCCGTAGGTCGGCGTGAAGCCCATCAGCAGCAACGCCAGCAATACGACGACCGGCAGGAATAGGTGAGCCTGCTTGATCATGATGTGGCGCAGGATCGGCAGCTCCTCGCGCGGCAGGCCCTTCAAGCCGGAGCGCACGGCGTTGAAATGGATCGCCGCGAACAGGGCGCCGTAATAGAACACCGCCGGGATCGCGGCGGCGACCATCACCTCCGTGTAACTGGCGCCCAGGAACTCGGCCATGACGAAGGCCGCCGCGCCCATGATCGGCGGCATGATCTGGCCGCCGGTGGAAGCCACCGCCTCGATGGCCGCCGCTGCCTCCGGCTTGAAGCCGGTCTTTTTCATCATCGGGATGGTGAGCCAGCCGTCGACCATCACGTTGGCCACGGCCGAGCCGGAGATCGTGCCGAACAGGCTCGACGACACCACTGCGACCTTGCCGGGACCGCCGCGCGCACCGCCGGCGATGGCGTTGGCAAAATTCATGAAGAACTGGCCGGCGCCTGAACGCTCGAGGAAGGTGCCGAAGATGATGAACAGGATGACATAGGTTCCGGCGACCTGAAGAGGCACGCCGAACACACCTTCCGTGGTGAACCAAGTCTGATCGATCGTGATCTCGGCCGTCAGCCCGCGGTGATGGAGGAAGCCGACCAGCCAGTTGCCGCCAAGGGCGTAGACCAGGAAAACGATCGCCACGATGGGCAGCGACATGCCGATGGTCCGGCGCGTCGCTTCCAGCACCAGCAGGGTGCCGACCGCGCCCACCGTCATATCCAGCGCGGTCAACGGATGGGCCGTCGGGAAGCGGTTAACGATGTACTCGTAGTTCACGAACATGTAGCCGACGCAGACCAGCGACAATGCCGCCAGGCCGAGGTCCGACCACGGGATGCGATCCGGCGTATCGTCCTTGCGCGCCGGCCACAGCAGGAACGACAGCGCCAGGCTGAAGCCGAGCGTGATGAACAGCAATGCGTGCTGATCGGGTGCGTAGATCGTCAGCCGGGCGTAGAGATGATAGGCCGACATCGCCACGGCGATCGTGGCGACGACCAGACCAGCGTAGCCCGCAAGCTTGCGCACCGTCGCCGCCCGCTACTTCTTCAGCAGCCCTGCTTCCTTGTAGTATTTTTCGGCGCCGGGGTGGTATTGCATGCCGAAGTTCTGCGCCATCTCTTCGCCGGTGATGCCCTTCATCGTCTTGACGACGTTGGCGAAGTCGTCGCGGCCTTCGATGATGGCCTTGGTGACCTTGTAGATGACCTCCGGCGGCGTGCGCGACGAAGCCATGAGCACGGTCGGCGATTGGAAGGTGGCGACGTCGCTGGTGATGCCTTGCTCTTTGTAGGTGTCGGCCTTGATCGTGAAGGGCACGAAACCCGCGTTGATCTTCTTGAGTTCTTCCAACTCCGCCGGGGTGATGCCGATCATGCGTAGCGGCATCGCCGATCCGAGATCGAGCACGAACGAAGCCGGCACCACGGTGAACCAACCCGAGGCCATAGCCTGCCGATTCTTCACGGCTTCGGCATTGGACGATACCGGACCGTAGCTCTTGGGTCCGAGATCGTTCAACGTCATGCCGTTGATCTTCAAGAGATACTCCCAGCCGGCGGCCAGGCTGGTATTGCCGCGTGCCGGCAGGGCGACCGGCTTGCCCTTGAGGTCCTTGACGCTTTTGATGTCGCTGTTGGCGGGCACCACAAGCTGCCAGACGTTGGGATAGAAATTGGCGACGAACAGCGCCTTGTCGGTCGGCTTGCCGGCGAATTGGCCCTCACCCTTGACCGCGTCCGCCACGACCGTCGTCATCGACCAGCCGAGATCGGCCTTGTCGGTTCGGATTTTCTCCATGTTGACGAGGGCCGCACCTGGTTCGACCTGGACGTTGAGGTCGGGCATGCGGGTATTGATGACCTGTGAAACGGACGCAGCGAGCGGGGTCCAGCTTCCGCCGGTCGGGCCGGCGCTGAACACGAGTTCCGTCTTTTGCTGCGCATGCGCGAGAGTGGCCGCTGTTGCAGCAAGTGTTGCGGCGAACAGAACGCGCGCAGCGCGCGTTGCGATGTCGATCGTCAATTCTTCCTCCCTTGTCGCCACGTTGTCCTCGTGACTTCAAGCCGCCCCCTCTCAGAGACGATCGAAGCTCCGGGAAACGCTTTTCTACTTGGTGAAAAAGCTACGGTCGGGCGCGGTCGCTGTCAAACGGCCGGGCGCGGGTCTCCAGTCGCTGGCGAGGCGCCGTACCGCCAAGCGTGTGGCCGGTGAACGCGAAATCCGGTCGACAGGGCCGTCGAACGCAGTCGGGAAGGCATGCGCGCGGCCTGTCGGATCGCACAGGCCGAAATTCCCATCCGCATTGATGGGCAAAGCAGGTGACTTGCCGCCGCTGGTCGCTGTCGGGTGTGGTGACGGGCTGGAGCGCGAGGGACGACTTCGCGAGCGAAGTGCGATAGGCTGACATTCAGGGAACAACGGAGTGGATGAGACCATGGCTTTGGCGGGTGATTCGATGGCGAGCGCGCCTGCCGGCGGTCTCGTGTTCACGGGCTGTGCGCTGCAGAGTGCACAGCCGGCCTCGCCGCAATCGCACGGTGACCGTCATGTCCATCCACGCCGCCGCGAGGTCGTGGTCAGCGGCAAACGGGTCAAGACGATCGACATTCACGCCCACTGCTGTGTGCCCGAGGCGATGGCGCTCATAAAACATCCCGTGGAGGCACCGGGCCTCTTGATGGACGACACGTCGACACGCATCGCCGCCATGGATGCGCAGGGCATCGACGTCGAGGCGCTCAGCATCAATCCCTACTGGTACTCGATCGAACGCGAGGTCGCGGCCGAGCTGATCAAAATCCAGAACGAGACGCTGGTCGAGTTCTGCGCCGCCAGTCCCGACCGTTTCGTGGCCTTCGCCACCGCCGCCCTGCAGCACCCTGACCTCGCTGCCGAGCAGGTCGAGCACGCCGTCAGGAAGCTCGGCTTCCGCGGCGTCGGCATCGGCGGCAGCGTCGCGGGCGACGAGCTGGCCAACCCGAGATTCCATCCTTTCTGGAAGAAATGCGAGGAGCTGGGCGTATTGGTGTTCATGCATCCGCTCGGCACGCGCGAGCTGGAGCACAGCGGCCGGCTGGGTGGCAGCGGGCTTCTCACCAACACGATCGGCAATCCGCTGGAGACCACGATCGCGCTATCGCACCTGATCTTCGAGGGCACGCTCGACCGCTTCCCCGGCTTGAAGATTTGCGCCGCCCACGGCGGCGGCTTTCTGCCGTCCTATGCCAACCGCTCGGACGCGGTGATCCGCTGCTTCCCCAACCGTGTCGGCCCGCTGCCCAAGAAGAAGCCGACGGCCTACCTCAGGGACGGCCAGCTCTTCTTCGACACCATCGTGTTCACGCCGGAGGCGCTGCGCCACCTGATCGCCGAGACCGGCCCCGGCCAGATCATGATCGGCACCGATTACCCGTTCCCGTGGACCAGCACCGAGATCGACCTGGTGCTGAGCACGCCGGGCCTCAGCGACGACGAACGTATCGCCATCCTGGGCGGCACCGCCGCAAAGCTTCTTGGCATCAAGTAGTCGGACCGCGAGCCTCCAGGCTCGCTCGTGAGTCATGAGCGCGTGGGCCGGAAGAGAGATCATGAGCAGGCCCGGAGGCCCGCGGCCCGGCGAGATT
>VGCQ01000037.1 GCA_016870055.1 Alphaproteobacteria bacterium
CTGGCCGCGGTCGACATGGCGTTGTGGGACATCGCCGGCAAGGTGGCCGGCCGCTCGCTCTCGGCGCTGCTCGGCGGCGCGCAACGGGGCCGCGTGCCGGTGATGGCCAGCCTCGACCGCTACAACGATGCCGCCAAGGTCGCGGCGCGCATCGACCGCGCGCTCGACGCCAAGGTCGCCGCCGTCAAGGTCCAC
Organism: Alphaproteobacteria bacterium; assembly: GCA_016870055.1. Lineage (GTDB taxonomy): Bacteria > Pseudomonadota > Alphaproteobacteria > Reyranellales > Reyranellaceae > Reyranella. The sequence goes on from VGCQ01000037.1 coordinate 196, forward strand.
GAGTTCGACCTCGCCATCATCGAAGCGGCGCGCAAGCAGATCGGCCCGTCGCTGCCCTTCGTCGCCGACTGCAACAACGCCCATGCGCTCGCCGACGTGCAGCGCGACCTCGCGCGCTGGCAGGCGCTCGACCTTCTGTGGCTGGAAGATCCGGTGTGGCCGCCCGAGGCGCTGCTCGACACGCCGTGGCCTTCGCGCATCGTCGTCGGTCTGGGCGCCGACCTCGGCTCGGCCGAGCAGCTCGCCGCCTTCGCCACGGCGCCGGCCGTCGGCGTCGTCCAGCCCGACATCTGCATGATCGGCGGCATCACGGAGAACCGGCGTGCCGTGGCGTTGCTCGCGCCGCTCGGTGTTTCGATCGCCCCGCACACGCCGTTCATCGGTCCGGCAGCGCTCGCCACCCTGCATTTCCTCGCGACCATGAAGGAGTCCGCCTACTTCGCCGTCATCGAGGCCGAGCCCGCCATGGACATGTACGGGCTTGCAAACGGCGGCGCGACGCGCTGGCAACCCGCGCTCGACGTCCCGACGGCGCCCGGCCTGGGCTTCGATCCCGATCCGGCTTGGCTGAAGCGGTATCAGGCGGCCTAGACCTGCTGCCCGGCGAAGCCGAGCAGAACCGCATCAAGCGTCGTCCTACGCCTTCACCTTGCGCCCCAGCATCGCCTCGTAGACGCGCAGCACCGAGGTGCTGTCGTCGGGGCCGAAGCCCATGCCTTTGGCCAGGCGCTGCAGGTTGTGGGTCGAGGCGCCCTGCTGCAGGGGCACGCCGAGCTCGTCGCCCAGCTCGAGAGCGAGGTGCAGGTCCTTGTAGGCGAGGTCGAGCGCGAAGGACGGCGGCGCATACTTGCCCGGCAGCGCGCGCAGGGTGAAGTTCCGGATGGCGTTGGAGTTGCCGCTGGAGCTTGCGATGACCTGCAGCAGCTTGTCGGGATCGAGGCCGGCGCTGGTGCCGAGCATCATGCCCTCGCACAAGGCGGCGAGGTTGCAGAACGACAGCATGTTGTTCACCAGCTTGGCCACCGTGCCCGAGCCCAGCCCGCCCATGTGGATCACATTGGCGCTGAACGACTGCAGGACGGGCAACGCATCGTCGAACACCTTCTTGTCGCCGCCGACCATGATGGCGATGGTCGCGGCCTCCGCCCCCGTCGTGCCGCCGCTCACCGGCGCGTCGAGCATGGCGATGCCCTTGGCCGCCATGGCGGCGCCGATCTTCTTCACCATCGACGGCGCGTTGGTGCTGAGGTCGATATAGGTCTGGCCCTTGGCGAGGCTTTCCAGCAACCCGCCCTCGCCGAGCGCCACCGCCTCGACATCCTTGGGCATGGGCAGCGAGGTCATCACCAGGTCGGCGCCCTTGGCCACCTCGGCGATCGACTTGGCCGCCGTCGCGCCGAGGTCGGTGCAGGCTTTCACGGCCGCGGCGTTCAAGTCGAACACCGTCACCTGATGGTTGGAGCGCTTGACGATGTTGCGGCACATGGGCCCGCCCATGTTGCCGACGCCGATGAATCCGACCTTCACGCTGTCCCCCTATCGAACATTCAACACCAGCTTGCCGCGGAAGTGGCGATCCGCGCTGACCTGCAGGGCTTTTCGCGCGTCGGCCAGGCTGTAGGTCGTGACATGCGGCCGGCGCACCGCGCCCGACTGCACCAGCGCCGCGATACGCTCCATGTACTTGCGCGTGCGCGGCACCGCCGGGCGCAATGCCGTCACGTCGCTGCGTGCGGGCTTGGGCGCCTGCGCGCCCGAGGCGATGAAGGCGGCGCGGCCGCCGGGCTTCAGGACGTCGAAAGAGCGCGTCGCGACCTCGCCGCCCACCGTCTCGAACACCGCGTCGCAACCTTTCACCACCCGGGCGAAGTCGGTGGTCTTGTAGTCGATCACCTGATCGGCGCCGAGGCTGCGCACGAAGTCGAGATTGGCCGTGCTGGTCGTGCTGATCACCCGCGCGCCGATATGCTTGGCGAGCTGGATGGCGAACGACGCCACGCCACCCGCGCCGCCCTGGATCAGGATGGTCTCGCCGGCCTGGAGCTTCAGCGATTCCTCGACGGCGCAGATCGCCGTGAGGCCGGTCAGCGCCAGCGCCGCGGCATCGACATGCGACAGGCCGGCCGGTTTCTTGGCGACGACGGCTGCGCCGACCGCGAGCTTCTCGCAATAGGTGCCGTCGCGGCCGGTCTCGAGCACGCCGAACACCTCGTCGCCGACCGCGAGATCGCTGACGCCCGCGCCGACCGCGCCCACCCGCCCCGAGAAGTCGCGGCCCAGGATCACCGGAAACGTCACCTGCTTGTACTCGCCTGCCGCCACCTTGGGATCGGCGCCGTTGATGCTCGCCGCCACGACATCGACCACGACCTGCCCCGGCCCCGCGACTGGATCAGGCAGCTCGCCGTAGGTCAGCACCTCCGGCTCGCCGAACTTCTGGATGAAAGCTGCTTTCATGGTTCCCTCTTTGCCGGGAGCGCGCCACTCTCGTGGCGCCTCACTCTTGCTGCTTCAATTCATGAGCGCCACGGGAGTGGCGCGCCCAGCTATGAACTCCGCGCCCCTCTTACCAACCGTCCTGGCAGCGCACCCGTCGCCTCGCCATGGCGATAGACCACCGCGCCCGACACGATCGTCGCCTCGAAGCCCTCGGTGCGCTGCACCAGGCGCTTGCCGCCGGCCGGCAGGTCGTAGATCACCTGCGGCGCGCGCAACCGCAGCCGGTCGTAGTCGAGAATGTTGATGTCGGCCTTCTTGCCCACCGCCAGCACGCCGCGATCGTCGAGCCCGATCGCCGCGGCGTTGTCGGCGGCAAGCCGCTTGATCGCCCACGCCACCGGGAACAGCGCGCCGCGCCCGCGATCGCGCGTCCAATGGGTCAGCGTGTAGCTGGTCGCCGTGGCATCGCACATGATGCCGACATGGGCGCCGCCGTCGCCCAGCCCGATCAGCGTGTTGGGCGAGGCGATCATCTCGCGCACCACGTCGAGATTGCCCGCGGCGTAGTTGGTCACCGGCAAATACAGCATCTCGCGGCCGTCACGCTGCAGCAGCAGATCGTAGGCCACCGCCTCCGGCCGGCGCCCTTCGCGCGCCGCGATCGCTGCGATGCTCTTGTCTGGGCCGGGTTCGTAGTCCGGCGGATCGCCGAACGGAAACATTCGGTCCCAGCGGTCGACGCGACGATCGCGCCCGCCACCCTCGGACGTCTCGTTCAGGAGTTGCGCACGGAATTCGGGCTTGCGCAGCTCGGCCAGACGTTCGGCGAACGGCAGATGGGCGATCGCCTTGCAGGACGGCCGGCCCATGAAGGGGTTCTGCGACAGCTCGAAACCGAGCAGCACGCTGGTCGGCCGCGAGCGCACCTGGGCGGTGATGCGTAGACCCTCGGCATTGGCCTCGCCGATCTCGGCCAGCAGCGTGCGCCAGTTGTCGGGCTTCACATGGCTCTGCAGCATCGAGATGGTGACCGGCCGCCCCGACTCCCGGGCCAGCCGGCGAAACAGACCGATCTCGGCCCTCTGGTCCTCGAAGTCCGAGACGATCTGCAGCCAGCCGGCAGCCGTTGCGCGCATCGCCTGCGCGATCGCCGTCAGCTCCGCCTCCTCGGCGCGCAAGGTCGGGATGCTACGGCCGTCGGCGGCGCGATGGTTGAGCGTGCGCGAGGTCGAGAAGCCGAGCGCCCCCGCCCGCAGCCCCTCGGTTGTCAACGCAGCCATGCGCCGGCGATCCTCGTCCGTGGCCGGCTCGCGATCGGCGCCGCGCTCGCCCATGACATAGACGCGCAACGCGGCGTGCGGCACCTGGGCCGCCACATCGGCGTCATAGCGCCGCGCGGCGATGGCATCGAGATAGTCGGGAAAGCTGTGCCAGTTCCACGGCAGCCCCTCGGTCATCACGACCTCCGGGATATCCTCGACACCCTCCATCAGATTGATCAGCAGCGCGTGCTGATCATCGCGGCAGGGTGCGAAGCCGACGCCGCAATTGCCCAGCAGAACCGTGGTGGCGCCATTCCACGACGAGGGCGACAGTCGCTCGCTCCATGTCACCTGCGCATCGTAGTGCGTGTGCACGTCGACGAAGCCCGGCACCACCAGCTTGCCGCGCGCATCGATCTCCTCGGCGCCTTTGGCAATGGCGCCGCCGATCGTCGTGATCTTGCCGTCGGTGACCGCAAGATCGGCTTCATGAGGATCGCCACCGCAACCATCGACGATGGTGCCGTTGCGGATGACGAGGTCTGCAGAGGACAAGCGATCGCTCCGATACGAAGACAGACATCGTATCGATGCAACAACAATAAAGGCAACGCCTGGGCGGCATAGCTCACCTGCACCACACCCCTTGCCCGCTTACAGCGGCGACGGCCCGAGCAACGCCCAACCATGCCGCTGCAACAGCTCGGCCAGATCGGCTTTGCTCATCGCGGAGAAGCCGCGACCGGTGCGTTGCTGCTCTTCGATCAGGCCGCCGGCCTTGGCCGGGGTGTATAGGAACACCACGCGGCCGGCCTCCGGTCCGACGCACTTCCAGGTATGCGGCACGCCGCGGGGCATGAAGGCGCAGGTGCCGGCGCCACCGGCCGTGACCTCGCCGCCGATCATGAAGGTGAACTCGCCACTCAAGACGTAGCCGACCTCGTCGCTGTCGTGATGCAGGTGAAACGTGCTCTTGGTGCCGGCGGGCATGGTTTCTTCGAACAGCATGATGCTGCCGGCCGTCGCCTCGCCCAAAAGCTTGAGCATGGTCGAGCGTCCCGGCGTCAAGCTCGAGGCCGGTCCCTGCCCCGGCGCGATCACCACACCGCGATTGTTCATGGCTTCGTCTCCGTGTTCGATGGTGCGACTTCGCGCGGATCGTCGAGGTCGGCCTCGATGGTCTCGCCAGGAAAAGGAGTCACCACGAGCTGCGTCGCGCCCTCCGTCGACAGCAGGCGGTGCCATGCGCCTTGTGGGATGACCGCAACCGTGCCGGTGCCGAGCGCGAAGGAACGGGGCGGCCCGTCATCGCACACGATTTGCAGAACGGCGCTGCCGTCGAGGATGTGGACAAGCTCGTCGCCCGCGGGATGTCGTTCCCAATGGTCCTTGCCCACGAATTTGATGCCGAGCACGAGCCCGTCGCGATATGCCGCCAACTCGGCGACGCCGCCTTTGCGATCGCTCGGCGACGATTGCGGCGTCCGCCGGATCATGCCGAGCTTTGCGAGGGCAGCGCCGAGGTCGATGATGCGGGGCGTCATGTCGGCGATCTCCTCCTCTCCCTGTCACGCGGAATCGTAGCGGCGTGGCCACCGCCCCGTGATCTTCGTTTTCGCAGCCCCCTGGCACGTGCCCGTGGCACTGCCGCGATGGTAGGATCGACATTGCGACGCTTGGAGACCAAGGAGCGAGCCATGGCGAGCCTCGGCGCGATGGATTGGGACGACGTCCGTGTGTTCCTGGCGATCGCCCGGGCGGGCTCGATGCGCGCCGCCGGCCGCGCGCTCGGCCTCAGCCAGCCGACCATCGCCCGCCGCCTGGCCGCCTTCGAGGCCGGCGTCGATGGCGCGAGTCTGTTCGATCGCCTGCCTGATGGGCTGCGCCTCACTGTCGCCGGCCGGCAGCTGGTCGCGGCGGCCGAAAGCGTGGAAGACGCCATGCTGTCCTTGGAGCGGCGACGCTGGGCGGCGGCGCCGGCCTCGACGGCCACCGTGCGGGTGTCGACCGGCGAGTGCGCCGCGGGCTTCCTGGCGCGCGGCCTGTCGGGCCCGACCCGCCGAGCGCTGGCCGCCGGCATCACCCTGGAGCTGGTCGATTCGCGGCAGACGGCCGACCTGACGCGGCGCGAAGCCGACATGGCGCTGCGCCACGACCCGCCAGCCCGCGGCGACTATTACGTCGCCAAGGCCGGCACCTTCGCCTGCGCGGTCTATCGTCGGCGCGGCGCGCCGGCCGAGGCCTGGATCACCTATACCGAACAGCAGGCGCACTATGCGCCGGCGCGCTGGGTCGAGCGGCAGGTGTTGGAGACCGGCTGGCCGGTCGCCTTGCGCGCCTCGTCGATGCTGATGCATGTGGAAGCGATCCGCGCCGGCACCGGCCGCGGCGTGCTGCCCTGCTATGTCGGCGACGGCCATCCCCTGCTCGAGCGGCTGACACCGCCGATCCGCGAGATCGCCGCCGACTACTGGATCGTCGTGCATCGCGATCTGCGCCGTGCCGCCGGCGTGCGCGCCGCGATCGACTGGATGAAAAAGCTGTTCGCCGAGCAGCGCGGCGTGCTCGCGGGCGAGGCCCGGCCATAGGCGACCGCCGCGGCTGTCGACATCGCGGCACCCTGGCCAGTGTCCTTGTTGTGACAAATCCGCCCACAAGACCGCCGGCCCTCGACTCTCGGCTGTACCTTGCCCGCAATGTGCTCTCATGCCTTGCGCACGACCTTGAGAGGGGAGAACGATGCACGCACGTTCGCTGAGGGGCGCTTTGAGCGCCCTGGCCGCTCTGTCCATCCTCGCTTTGCAGCCGATCGCCGCCGTTGCCCAGACCGGCTATGCCGCAGTGTGGCGGCCGGGCACCGGCACTCAGTGGTGGCGCTCGGGCATGACCGTCGATGAATTCAAGGCTCAGGACCAGACCTACTTCAATCAGGGCCTACGCATCCAGTCGCTGGCCATCCGCGGCGGCCGCTTCGCCGCCGTCTGGCGGCCGGGCGACGGTGCGCAATGGTGGCGCTCGGGCATGACGATCGACGAGTTCAAGGCCCAGGACCAGACCTACTTCAATCAGGGCATGCGCCTCACCGCGATCGAGATCGACAACGGCCGTTTCGCCGCTGTCTGGCGGCCGGGCAGCGGCGCGCAATGGTGGCGCTCGGGCATGACCGTCGACGAGTTCAAGGCCCAAGACCAAACCTACTTCAATCAGGGCCTGCGCCTCACCGCGATCGAGATCGACAACGGCCGCTTCGCCGCCGTATGGCGGCCGGGCAGCGGCGCGCAGTGGTGGCGCTCGGGCATGACCGGCGCGGAGCTGGAAGCGCAGGATCAGACCTATTTCAGTCAAGGCCTGCGGCTCACCGCCATGGCGATCGAGAACGACCGCTACACCGCGGTATGGCAGCCCGGCAGCGGCACGCAATGGTTCAGCCACGCCCGCTGCCTGGTCGACTTCAAGACCGAGGACACGGCCTACTTCAATCGCGGCCTGCGGCTCGCCTTCATCAAGCTGCAAGGCCGGGCGGTCGGCGCCTACCGCTATCCGTGGAAGAGCGGCGAGTCGCACACCGTCGGACAAGGCAACAACAACGCCGCAGGCTCGCACAACGGCAGCCAGAGCTTCGCCTTCGACTTCACCATGCCGTCGGGCACCCAGCTCCGCGCCGCGCGGGCGGGCACCGTCGAATGGCTGCAGCAGAACCAGACCACGAGCTACGACCCGACCAAGCCCACGACCGCGAGCAACACGCCCTTCCCCAACGGCAGCCTGCAGAACTGGGGCAACGCCGTGCGGCTGCGCCACGTCGGTGGTTTCACCAGCTGGTACTTCCATCTGCAGACCAACGGCGTGCTGGTGCGGGTCGGCGATACGGTGCAGCGCGGCCAGCCGATCGCCACGTCGGGCAACACCGGCCGCACCTCGGGGCCGCATTTGCACTTCCAGGTCCAGGCCGATTCCACCGACTGGGGCCAGTCGGTGGCGATCAGCTTCGGCGATTGCCAGGTCCCGACCACCGGCACCTCGGCCACCTCCAACAACGCCAACGCGAATTTCCCGTGAGTGCGCCGGCAATCTCCTTTCGGTGACCGAAAAGCGGCATTCCGTCCTGATGCAATGCCACGGCCGCAGCGCTAGCCTGCGGTCATGCCTACTCGGGACCAAGACCTGATCGACTACGAAGCCATCGTCATCGGCGCCGGCGTGTGCGGCATCTACCAGATCAAGAAGCTGGTCGATCTCGGCATCAGGGCGACCGTGCTCGAGGCCGCGCCCGACCTCGGCGGTACCTGGTACAACAACCGCTATCCCGGATGCCGCTTCGACTCCGAGAGCTACACCTACGGCTACTCCTTCTCGCGCGAGCTGCTCGACAAGTGGCACTGGCGGGAGCGGTTCTCGAGCCAGCCCGAGAACCTGAAGTACCTCAACTTCGTCGCCGACATGTTCGCCCTGCGCCGCCACATGCAGTTCGACTGCCGTGTCGAAGCCGCGCACTATGACGAGGCGGCGAACCTCTGGCGGCTGGGTCTTTCCGACGGCCGCACGCTCACGGCGCGCTTCGTCGTCCTGGGGACGGGACTCCTTTCCATTCCCACCCTGCCGCGGCTCGCCGGCATGGACCTCTTCAAGGGCCAATCGTTCCACACCTTCCATTGGCCGCACGAAGGCGTCGAGCTGGCCGGCAAACGCGTGGCGGTGATCGGCACCGGCGCCACCGCCATCCAGGTGATCGCCGAGATCGCCGACAAGGTGGGCGAGCTCACGGTCTTCCAGCGCCGACCGAACTGGGCCGCCCCGCTCAACAACAGCCTGATCTCCGAGGCGGAGATGGCCGACATCCGCCGGCGCTACGACGAGATCTTCGCCACATGCGCACGCACGCCGGGCGGCTTCGAGCACGAGCCCGACCGCCGCGGCTTCTGGGAGGTCTCGCGCGAGGAGCGGGTCAAGCTGTGGGACGAGCTCTACGACAAGCCGGGTTTCGGCATCTGGCTCGCGAACTTCCGCGAGATCTTCATGGACGAGGCGGCCAATGCCGAGTTCTCGGAGTACATGGCCGACCGCATCCGCCGCCGCATCAAGGATCCCGTCACCGCCGAAAAGCTGATCCCGCGCGACCACGGCTTCGGCGTGCAGCGCGTGCCGCTCGAGACCTACTACTACGAAGCCTACAACCGACCCAACGTGCGCCTGGTCGACATCGCCGAGACGCCGCTGCAAGGCATCACCGCAACCGGCATCCGCACCAGCACGGCTGACTACGACTTCGACATCATCGTCTACGCCACCGGCTTCGACGCCATCACCGGCGCCTACGACCATATCGACATCAGGGGCACCGGCGGCGAGAGCTTGCGCGAGAAGTGGAAGGACGGCCCCTCGACCTTCCTCGGCATGCTGGTGGCAGGTTTCCCCAATCTGCTGCTGCCGTCGGGCCCGCAAAGCGGCTCGGCCTCGACCAACTACCCCCGCGCCATCGAGATCGGCGTCAATTGGTGCACCGACTTGTTGCAGTACATGGCGGCGCACGGCCACGACCGCGTCGAGGCCACCCCGGCCGCCGAGGAGCGCTGGACGCGGCACGTCACCGACATGTACGGCATGATGCTGATGCGCAAGGCCAAGTCGTGGTTCACCGGCTACAATTCCAACGTGCCGGGCCACGAGGCCGGCCGCATCCGCTACTTCGTCTACAACGGCGGCACGCCCAAGTTCGTCGCCACCATCGGCAAAGTGGCGGCGAGCGGCTACGAGGGTGTCGTGTTCGATGCGCCCGGCGTGATCGGTAGAAGCGGACCTGGAGGTTCGCGCTCCGACAAGACCTCTCACCGGACCGCGGACCTCCAGGTCCGCTCATAAGTCTCCTCGGCCAAGGCCGAGTGCGCATCCTGACGAGGTCGGCACGGCGGTTGGCGTGGCCGCATAGCCAAGGCAAGACTGCGCCGCACCGCCGTCGCGAACTGCGCCTCGGGCACCTACGCGCCAGCGCCGGAGAAGGCTGTGCCAGGTCACCGGCGTGATACGCTGGGCGCATGACGCAAGCAGAATCGGCCGAGCATGGCCGCGTCGCAGGCGAATGCCTGTGCGGCGCGGTGCATCTCGAGATCGACTATCCCGCCCGCTGGGCGTGGCACGACCATTCGGCGGCCAGCCGGCGCGCCCACGGCGCCGCCTATGCCACCTATGTCGGGAGCTGGCGCAAGCGCTTCCGCGTCACCAAGGGCGCACGCAAGATCGTGCGCTACGAGGACAAGACGACGCGCACGTCGTGCAGCTTCTGCGGCCGCTGCGGCACGCCGTGTTCTACGAACGGGCGCACTCGCCGCACATGGTCAACGTGCCGCGCGCCCTCCTTCATGGCCGCACCGGCCGCCAGCCGCTCTATCACATCGGCATCGCGGAACTGCAGGACTGGGCCTACACCGGCGGACGGCTCATTCCGCTGAAGGGCTTTCCCGGTGTCGTGTGGGAACGTCCGCGCCGAAGATCTCCTGGACCGCGAGCCTCCAGGCTCGCTCATGACCCTTGAGCGAGCCTGGAGGCTCGCCGTCCGACACGAGACGAGAATCTCGCCGCGTGAACAAGTGGTCTCGCACCCGCGATCATTGTGCTAGACTTCGTCCGCAAAGATCGGAGGTCACATGGCCAATCCCAACTTCGGCAGCTTCAACCGCACCGGCACGGTCATCGACCAGGCGGCATTCGACGTCGGCCTGCGCGCCCATATGGTGCGGGTTTACAACTACATGGCCTCGGGCCTGGCGCTATCGGGCATCGTGGCCTACGGCTTGTTCGCCTCGCCCGAGCTGGCCGCGCTGTTCTTCCAGGTCGAGGGCGGCTACGTCGTCGGCCTCAATATCCTGGGCTGGATCGCGATCTTGGCGCCGCTCGGCCTGCTGTTGCTGGTCTCGTTCCGCGCCGCATCGATGAGCGTGGGGGCGGTGCAGGCCGTCTACTGGGCGGTCACGGCGTTGATGGGCGTCAGCCTGTCGCTGCTGCTGTTCCGCTACACCGGCGCGTCGGTCGCCCGGACCTTCTTCATCACCGCCGCCGCCTTCGGAGCCCTCTCGCTCTACGGCTACACGACCAAGCGTGATCTGAGCGCTTTCGGCAAGTTCCTGTTCATGGGCTTGATCGGCTTGATCCTGGCCAGCCTGGTGAACATGTTCTGGCCGTCAGGCACGATGAGCTTCATCATCTCGGTGGCGGGCGTATTGATCTTTTCGGGCCTGATCGCCTACGACACCCAGAAGATCAAGGAGCAGTACGCCCAGGCGTGGGGCGGCGACACCGCCGAGAAGGTCGCGATCTTCGGCGCGCTCAGCCTCTATCTCGACTTCGTGAACCTGTTCCAGTTCCTGATGATGTTCTTGGGCCAGAGGCGCTGAAAACCATTCCTCCCCATCGCGGTTACCGCGATGGGGAGGTGGCCTCGTCTTACGAGGGCGGAGGGGTCAAGGGCCTCCGCGTGGATGCTCACCCGCCGAACCATCTTGCCCGCACTCGACACCACCTAACCTCCCCCATTGCTGCGCAACGGGGCCCCTTCCTCCCCCGCTGCGCGGCGGAGAGGACGAAGACGTGTGAACACGACGGCCAGCTTCTCCTGAGAGGAAGACGTTCGCTCAGATGATGCCGTCGCGCTCGAGCTGCGCCATCTCCTCGGCCGACATCCCGAGCCGGCCGCGATAAATCTCGTCGTTGTGCTGCCCGAGGTCCGCGCCGAGCCACGTCAGCTCGCCCGGTGTCGCCGAGAGCTTCGGCAGCACGTTGGGCACCACCACCCTGCCCTCACGCGGATCGAACACCTCGACCAGGTTCTGCCGTGCCGCGAACTGCGAGTCCTGGAAGATGTCGGCGATATTGTTGATCGGCCCGGCCGGCACTTCGTGCTGCAGGCAGTGCGCCAGCAGCGCGTCGCGATCCAGGCTGCCGACATAGCCGGCGACGATCGCGTTGACCTGCGCCCGCTCGGCCAGGCGCTGATCCATGGTCGCGTACTTGGTCGGAGCCAGAAGATCGAGCCGGTCCATCGCCTTGCACAGCCGTTGCCACATGCGGTCGTTGGTGCAGGCGAGCGCGATCCACTTGCCGTCGCGCGTCCGGTAGTGGCTGTGCGGCACGACGTTCACGGTGTCGGCGCCCATGCGCTGGCGCACATAGCCCGACTTGGCATAGGCCGCCGCCATCTCGTCGAGCATGCGGAACACGCCCTCATAGAGGCCGATGTCGACATACTGGCCGACGCCGTGGCGCTGCCGGCCGACATAGGCGATCAGCGCACCCAGCGCCCCATAGAGTCCGCTGATGTAGTCGGCGAGCGAGGTCGAGCCGGGGATCACCGGCGGGCTGCCCGGCTCGCCCGCGAGATCGGCAAGCCCCGCGAAGCCGTGGGCGATGCGCGCGAAGCCCGGCCGGTCCTTGTAGGGACCGGTCTGGCCGTAGGCCGTGATGCGCACCAGGATGATGTCGGGCTTGACCGCCTTCATGTCCTCGTAGCCCAAGCCCCAGCCTTCGAGCGTGCCGGTCGTGAAATTCTCGACGACGATGTCGGACTCCGCGACCAGGCGCTTGGCGATCGCGAGGCCGGCGGGCTTGCGCAGGTCGAGCGTGATGCAGCGCTTGTTGCGCGCCTCGCTCAGCCAGTTGAGCGTGGCGCCGGTCGCCGTCATGGTGCCGAAGCTGCGCATTGTGTCGCCCTTGCCGGGCAGCTCGACCTTGACGACATCGGCGCCGAACTCGCCCAGCACCGTGGCGCAGAATGGCCCCGCCAGCACATTGGACAGGTCGAGCACGCGCACGCCCTCCAGAGCCCTCTTTTTCGGTGCGGCTTCTGCGGTCATGGAATGGCCTCCCAACATCTGAGGATATCCGAGTTGCGGAGGTCGTTCGCGAAGTTCGGAGTGCTGCGCCGGCGGGTACCGCGACCTTGCCCGCTATAACGGTGTGTGCGAGCATCGAACGATCGGGGACAAGCAGACGGGCGCCATCGAGCTTAGGCACGGCGCTTGCTTGCAACGCAGGGCTAATGGAGGAATCGATACAATGACAACCGCATTCTCGTCCTTTCTGCGCTGCGCCGCCTTGGCGAGCACGGCGCTTGCCCTGCTCGGCGGCACCGCGGTCGCGCAGGAGAAGGTGCTGCGCATCGGCATGACGGCCGCGGACATTCCGCGCACGCACGGCCAGCCCGACCAGGGTTTCGAGGGCAACCGCTTCACCGGCATCCCGATGTATGACGGGCTGACGCAGTGGGATCTGTCCTCGGCCGACAAGGCGAGCGTCGTCATCCCGGCATTGGCCACGGAATGGGCGGTCGACCCCAACGACAAGACCAAGTGGACTTTCAAGCTACGCCCCGGCGTGAAATTCCACGATGGGTCGGACTTCACCGCCGATGCCGTGGTCTGGAACGTGCGCAAGGTGTTGGACAAGGATGCGCCGCACTTCGACGCCAGCCAGGTCGGCGTCACCGTCTCGCGCATGCCGACGCTGCGCAGCGCCCGTGCCATCGATCCGCTGACCGTGGAGTTGACGACCGCGGAGCCCGACTCGTTCCTGCCGATCAATCTCACCAACCTCTTCATGGCGTCGCCGGCGCATTGGAACGCCAAGCTCGCGGCTGTTCCCGCTTCGGTGACCGACCCCGCCGAGCGTGCCAAGCAGGCCTGGGCCGCCTTCGCCGCCGATCCATCCGGCACCGGCCCGTTCCGCGGCGTGCGCCTGCAGCCGCGCGAGCGCTTCGAGATGGTCGCCAACAAGGGCTACTGGGATGCCAAGCGCACGCCCAAGATCGACCGCGTTGTGCTGCTGCCGCTGTCCGACGCCAATGCCCGCACCGCCGCCCTGCTCTCCAACCAGGTCGACTGGATCGAGGCTCCCGCACCGGACGCCGTGCCGCGCATCCGCTCCGGCGGCTTCACGATCTACTCCAACCCGCAGCCGCACGTCTGGCCGTGGCAGCTCTCCTTCGTCGAGGGTTCACCCTGGCTCGACAAGCGCACCCGCCAGGCCGCCAATCTGTGCATCAACCGCGAGGAGCTGAAGACGCTGCTCGGCGGCATGATGGGCATACCCAAGGGCTCCGTCGAGCCGAGCCATCCTTGGTGGGGCAACCCCGGGTTCGACATCAAGTACGACGCGGCCGCCGCCAAGAAGCTCATGACCGAGGCCGGCTACTCCGCCGCCAAGCCAATGAAGGTGAAGGTGCTGACCTCCGCCTCGGGCTCGGGCCAGATGCAGCCCGTTACCATGAACGAGTACCTGCAGCAGGCGCTGAAGGAGTGCTTCTTCGACGTGACGCTCGACGTCATCGAGTGGAATGCCGTGTTCACCAACTGGCGCGAAGGAGCCAAGGATCCCAAGGCGCGCGGCGCCAACGCCATCAACGTCACCTTCGCCACCATGGACCCGTTCTTCGCCATGGTCCGCTTCGTGTCGTCCAAGACCGTGCCGCCGACGTCGAACAACTGGGGCTACTTCACCGCGCCCGAGTTCGACGAGCTGATTGCCAAGGCGCGCACCAGCTTCGACGGCGCCGAGCGCGACAAGGCGCTCGCCAATCTGCACAAGCGCATCGTCGAGGAAGCGCCCTTCGTTTGGGTGGCGCACGACGTTGGCCCGCGCGCCATGAGCCCCAAGGTCAAGGGCGTCGTGCAGCCCAAGAGCTGGTTCATCGACATCGCCCCGATGTCGATCGATTGAGCTTTGGCTGCATCACTGAAGCCGATGCCCCCTCCCCATCGATGACGATGGGGAGGAAAAGCGCGCTGCTCATAGCCCTCTCTGCGCGCAGCGCGGGGAGGTGGCCCCCTACGAGCGGCGTAGCCGCCCTCAGGGTAAACTCAGGGCCGGAGGGGTCATGAGCATCATCACCGAAGCCTATGACCCCTCCGACCGCTTACGCGCCTTCACAGGCGCGCGAGCGGCCACCTCCCAACTTCGTAGGGAGGAACTTCATGGCAGCGCGCGAAGGCCGACCTGACATGCTCGCCTACCTCCTCCGTCGCGTCGTCCTGACCCTGCCGATCATGCTGGGCGTCAGCCTGGTGTGCTTCGCGCTAGTGCATGTCGCGCCCGGCGATCCGTTGATCTCGGTGCTGCCGCCCGACGCGACCGCCGAGCTGCGCGGCCAGATCGCGGCGATGTACGGCTTCGACCGCCCCTACCCCGAGCAGTTCCTGCGCTGGCTGACGCGCGCCGCGGTCGGCGATTTCGGCACGTCGATCGCGACCAGCCGGCCGGTCGCCGGCGAGATCTGGAAGGCCTTCGGCAACACGCTGATGCTCGCCGTGCTGGCCACCATCATCGGCTTCGTGCTGGGCTCGCTGTTCGGCTTCGTCGCGGGCTATTTCCGCGACAGTTGGATCGACAAGCTCGCCTCCTTCGTCTCCGTCACCGGCGTCTCGGTGCCGCACTACTGGCTCGGCATGGTGCTGGTCATCGTCTTCTCGGTGCAGCTCGGCTGGCTGCCTGCGACCGGCGCCGGGCCGGGCGGCTCGGCCGCCTGGCAGTGGGATTGGACGCACGTGCGCCACCTCATCCTGCCCGCCGTCACCATGTCGGTCATCCCCATGGGCATCATCGCCCGCACGGTGCGGGCGCTGGTCGCCGACATCCTCAGCCAGGAGTTCATCTCGGGGCTGAAGGCCAAGGGGCTGATGGAACGCGGCGTCTTCCGTCACGTCGTCAAGAACGCCGCACCGACGGCGCTCGCCGTCATGGGCCTGCAGCTCGGCTATCTTCTGGGCGGCTCGATCCTGATCGAGACGGTGTTCTCGTGGCCCGGCACCGGCTTCCTGCTCGGTCAGGCGATCTTCCAGCGCGACATGCCGCTGCTGCAGGGCACGATCCTGGTGCTGGCGCTGTTCTTTGTCGTGCTGAACCTCATCGTCGACCTCAGCCAGGCGGCGCTCGATCCGCGCGTGCAGAGGTCCTGAGCGATGTCGGTCACCGCCTCCGCCCTCGGCCGCCCGACGCCCGTCGAACGCTCGCCCGGCTACTGGGCGGGCGTGGTGCGGCGGCTGCGGCGCGATCCCGTCGCCATGGTCGCCCTCGCCATCATCGTCGTGCTGGTGCTGCTGGCGATCTTCGCCCCCTGGGTCGCGCCCAACGATCCCTACCGCTCCTCGATGATCCGCCGGCTGCGCCCGATCGGCACGCCGGGCTTTCCACTCGGCACCGACGAGCTCGGCCGCGACATGCTCTCGCGCCTGATCTTCGGCGCGCGGCTGTCGCTGCTGATGGGCGTGACGCCGGTCTTCGTCGCCTTCTTCGTCGGCTCCTTCATCGGCATCACGGCGGGCTACCTCGGCGGCAAGGTGAATACCGTGCTGATGCGCACCATCGACGTGTTCTTCGCCTTCCCGTCGGTGCTGCTCGCCATCGCCCTCTCGGGCGCGCTGGGCGCCGGCATCTTCAACGGTCTGCTGTCGCTCTCCATCGTCTTCATCCCGCCCATCGCCCGCATCGCCGAGAGCGTGACCACGGCGGTGCGCAAGATCGACTATGTCGAGGCGGCGCGCGCGTCGGGCGCCTCGGCCATGACCATCATCCGCGTGCACGTGCTGGGCAACGTGCTGGGACCGATCTTCGTCTACGCGACCGGGCTCATCTCGGTGTCGCTGATCCTCGCCTCCGGCCTCTCCTTCCTCGGCCTCGGCGTCAAGCCGCCCGAGCCCGAATGGGGCCTGATGCTGAACACCCTGCGCAACGCCATCTACGTGCAGCCCTGGGTGGCGGCGTTGCCGGGCGTCATGATCTTCATCACTTCGATCTCGTTCAACCTCTTGTCGGACGGCCTGCGCTCGGCCATGGACATCAAGGCATGACGCCCGCGCCTCTGCTCGAGATCGCGGGTCTCACGCGACATTTCAAACTGAAGGGCGGGCTGTTCGGCCGCTCGGCCGGCGTCGTGCGGGCGGTCGACGGCATCTCCTTCGAGGTCGACGAAGGCGAGACGCTCGGTATCGTGGGCGAGTCGGGTTGCGGCAAGTCGACGACGGCGCGGCTGATCGTCGATCTCATCGCCGCCGACAGCGGCACGATCCGTCTCGGCGGCCGCACGCTCGGCGTCGACCTCGAGCTGCGCGAGCTGCGCCGCCAGGTCCAGATGGTGTTCCAGGACAGCTACGCCTCGCTCAATCCCCGGCTCACCGTCGAGGAGGCGATCGCCTTCGGTCCCACGGTCAACGGCGTGTCGGTCCGCGAGGCGACGGCGCTGGCGCACGAGCTGCTGGTCAAGGTCGGGCTGGAGCCGAAGCGCTTCGCCGGGCGCTATCCGCACGAGCTGTCGGGCGGCCAGCGCCAGCGCGTCAACATCGCCCGGGCGCTCGCTTTCCGGCCGAAGGTCGTGATCCTCGACGAGGCGGTCTCGGCACTCGACAAGTCGGTGGAAGCGCAGGTGCTGAACCTGCTGTCCGATCTCAAGCGCGAGCTCGGGCTCACCTACATCTTCATCAGTCACGACCTCAACGTCGTGCGCTACATGGCCGACCGGGTCATGGTGATGTATCTCGGCGAGGTGGCCGAGATCGGCCCGGTCGAATCGATCTACGCCCGGCCGACCCATCCCTACACCCAGGCGCTGCTGTCGGCGATGCCGTCCATGGATCCCGACCAGCTGACGCGCGAGGCGCCGCTCGCCGGCGATCCGCCGAACCCGATCAATCCGCCGCCCGGTTGCCGCTTCCACACCCGCTGCCGCTATGCCACCGAACTCTGCGGCAAGACTACGCCGTCGCTGTTCGCGCTGGCGGCGCCCCGCCATCTCGCGGCCTGCCATCGGGCGATCCCCGGGTCCGGCCATCCCGACGCGCCGCGTCGCCTGGAAACGGCGGCATGAGCCGCCCGCTCGTCGACGTGTCGGGCCTCACCGTGCGCTTTCACGGCGAACGCACCGTGCACGCGGTCAATGGCGTCGAGCTCGCGCTCATGCCGGGCGAGACGTTGTCGATCCTGGGCGAAAGCGGCTCGGGCAAGAGCGTAACGCTGAAGACGCTGCTGCGCCTGCTGCCCGAAGGCCGCACTGACGTCGGCGGCCGGATCGCGGTCGATGGCCGGGACGTGATGGCGCTCGAGGGCGAGGCGCTGTCGGCGCATCGCGGCGGCATCGCTTCGATGATCTTCCAGGACCCCATGTTGGCGCTCGACCCGGTCTACACGATCGGCGATCAGATCGCCGAGGCGGTGGTGCGCCACGAGCGCGTCAGCCGGGCCGCCGGCCTCGCCCGTGCGCTCGAGATGCTGACGCGCGTGCGCATCCCTTCGCCCGAGCGGCGCCTGAAAGCCTATCCGCACGAGCTGTCGGGCGGCATGCGGCAGCGGGCGATGATCGCGCTGGCGCTCGCCTGCAGACCGAAGCTCCTGCTCGCCGACGAGCCGACCACGGCGCTCGACGCCACGGTGCAGATCCAGATCCTGCTGCTGCTCAAGGAGCTGCAGAAGGAGTCCGGCATGGGCATGCTCTTCGTCACCCACGACATCGGTGTGGCGGTCGAGGTCTCCGACCGCATCGCCGTCATGTACGCTGGCGAATTCGTCGAGACCGGCTCGGTGCGCGAGATCATCGGCGACCCGCGCCATCCCTATACCAAGGGCCTGCTGGCGGCGAACCTGCACGGCGCGGTGAAGGGCGCGCGCCTCGACGCCATCCCCGGCGCCCCGCCGCCGCTCGACACCGTGCCCACAAGCTGCTCCTTCGCGCCGCGCTGCCCGGTGCGGCTCGCCACCTGCGAGACCGCCCGGCCGCCGGTCGCCACGCTCGGGCCGGGCCGGATGGCGCGTTGCGTCCACTCCGCGGTGGCGGCCTGAGCTGAACGTGAGTGCCGCG
>VGCQ01000038.1 GCA_016870055.1 Alphaproteobacteria bacterium
CGGCGCTTTCCAGAAGTCGCCGTTCGGCGTCACCTTGGCGGGCTGTCCGCTCGAGGAAAAAATCTCGGAGATGAACTTGCTGAAGAGCGAGGGATTTACCGTCGGCGCGCTGGCCGTGGCGGCGGTCGACAATCCGTTGATCGCGGCGACCGGACATCGCATCTGCAACGACTGCATGAAGGCCTGCATCTATCAGAAGCAGGAACCGGTCGATATCCCGCAAGTCGAAACCCGAATCCTCAAGGACGTCCTCGGCCTGCCATGGGGTTTCGAGATCTACTCGCTGCTGACGCGATGGAATCCGTTGAACCTGCGCCGCCCGCTGCCCAGGCCTGATAGCGGCCGCACGGTGCTGGTGGTCGGGCTTGGTCCTGCGGGCTTCAATCTCGCCCACCATTTGATGAATGACGGCCACGCCGTCGTCGGTATCGACGGGCTGAAGATCGAGCCACTGCCGACCGGCCAGTCGGGCGTGGCGGCGGACGGCGCGCGTCGGCCGTTCGAGGCGGTGCGCGATGCGGCCGTTCTGCGCGAGGATCTCGGCGAGCGCGCTATGGCGGGTTTTGGCGGCGTCGCCGAATACGGGATCACCGTGCGCTGGGATAAAAACTACCTGAAGATCGTCCGTTTGCTGCTCGAGCGGCGGCGCCAGTTCTCCATGTTCGGCGGAGTGCGTTTCGGTGGCACGGTGACCGTCGAGACCGCCCTGGCGATGGGCTTCGATCACATCGCGCTCTGCGCCGGCGCCGGCAAACCGACCGTGCTCGACCTGCCCAACGGCCTGGCGCGCGGCGTGCGGGCAGCGTCGGACTTCCTGATGGCCCTGCAGCTCACCGGTGCGGCCAAGAAGGACTCGATCGCCAACCTCCAGATCCGCCTGCCCGTCGTGGTCATCGGCGGCGGTCTCACCGCGATCGATACCGCGACTGAATCGCTCGCCTACTATCCCCTGCAGGTCGAGAAGTTCCTCGCCCGCCACGAGGTCCTGGTTGCCGAGCGCGGCGAGGGGGCGGTGTTGGCCGCCATGAGCTCGGAGGAGCAAGAGATTGCCGACGAGTTCATCGCCCATGCCCGGACGATCCGCGAGGAGCGCGCTGTCGCGGCGCGCCAAGGGCGGGCGCCCGATATCACCGATTTGGTCAACCGCTGGGGTGGCGTCAGCATCGTCTATCGGCGGCGGTTGATCGATTCGCCCTCCTATACTCTGAACCATGAGGAAGTCGTCAAGGCGCTGGAGGAGGACATCCGTTTCGTCGAAGGGCTCTCGCCAGTCGCCGTCGAAATCGACGTCCACGGCCATGCCAAAGCGTTGAAAGTCGCCGGCGAGCAAAACGGCCGCCGCGTCGAAGCCGTGCTGCCGGCGCGGACCATCCTGGTGGCGGCGGGCACGCAGCCGAACACAGTGCTGGCGCGCGAGGATGCCGTACACGCGGTCATCGACGGCAAGTACTTCCGAGCGGTCGACGAGACCGGCAGTGCGGTGACGCCTGAACGCGTGGCCAAGCCGGGCGACGTGCGTGTGCTGATGCATCGCGCCGCCGACGGCCGGTTCATGTCTTTTTTCGGCGATCTCCACCCCTCGTTTGCCGGCAACGTGGTCAAGGCGATGGGCGGCGCCAAGCAGGGCTATCCGGTCCTGACGCAGTGCATGGCGAAACTGCCGTCGCCGCTGCGGAGCCCGGCCGAGATTCTGGACCAGGCCAATGCCGAGTGGCGCGCCAAGGTCGTGCGGGTCGACCGCCTGACGCCGACCATCGTTGAAGTCGTCGTCGAGGCG
Source organism: Alphaproteobacteria bacterium (assembly GCA_016870055.1). Classification (GTDB taxonomy): domain Bacteria; phylum Pseudomonadota; class Alphaproteobacteria; order Reyranellales; family Reyranellaceae; genus Reyranella. The sequence continues at coordinate 1,778 of VGCQ01000038.1, forward strand.
CGTGCAGCGGCGCGCAATTTCGAGCCTGGCCAGTTCTATCGCCTGCAGAACTACGAGGCGCGGTCCAGGCGCATCGACGGCACGTTGCTCACGATGGAGGGGCTCGCGCTCACCGGCGCGTGGGTCGACAAGGACAGGGGTCTACTGTCGCTGATCACACTCGAAATGGGTGGCTCGTCGGATCTCTGTGCTCTGCTCGAGCCGGGTGAGCCGGTCATCGTCATGGGTCCGACGGGCACTCCGACCGAGATCGAGTCTGGTGAGACGGTGATCCTGGCTGGCGGCGGCCTCGGCAATGCCGTCCTGTTTTCGATCGGGCAGGCATTCCGCAAAGCTGGCAGCCGCGTGCTGTACTTCGCCGGCTACAAGAAGCCATCCGACCGCTACAAGGTCGAGGAGATCGAGGCGGCCGCCGATATCGTCGTGTGGGCATGCGACGAGGCGCCGGGTTTTGCCGCCACCCGACCGCAGGACAGAAGCGTCGTCGCCAATATCGTCGAAGCGATGCGCCGCTACGCCTCCGGCGAGCTCGGCGACCAGCCGATTCCCTTCGCTGCGGCCGACCGTGTCATCGCCATCGGATCCGACGGCATGATGAATGCCGTGCGGCTGGCGCGGCATGGCGTGCTGAAGCCGTACCTGAAGCCCGATCACCTCGCGCTGGGCTCGATCAACTCGCCGATGCAATGCATGATGAAGGAAATCTGCGCCCAGTGCCTGCAGCTCCACAGGGATCCGGTGACCGGCAAGGAGTCGGTCGTGTTCTCCTGCTTCAATCAAGACCAGGAACTCGACCGCGTCGATTTTGGCTGCCTCGGTCAGCGCCTGCGCCAGAACGGTGCGCAGGAGAAGATCGGAGCGCTGTGGATCGACCGGTCGCTCAAAAGACTGGGCATGCGATCTGGCTGAGACACCCGGAGCGCGGTCGGCCTTGCGGCGGCCCTCTTCGGCCGGCAGAGTCCTCTCGTCGATTGCCGCAAAGACGTAGGAGGTTGCTCCGATGACGACAGTCCTTCGCGTGCCGAGGATCCGCAGGCTGGCCGAGGCCAACCGTGTCGAGTTTGGGCCGTTGGCATTCTACCATCCGCTGGTCGCCGACGGTGACACGCCGGTTCGTACTGGCATCCAGACCTCGGCACCTGGCTACGTCGCCCCGCTCCACTGGCATCCTTACGTCGAGTTGCTGTTTATCATCGAGGGCGAAGCCGAAGTCTGGCTACAAGGTGGTGAAGCCGAGCCGGCCCACCTTGTCGCCGGAGACTGCGTGGCGCTGCCGGCCGACATCCCGCACGGTTTCCGCACCGTCGGTGACAAACCGATGCGTCTGCTTGGCATCCATGCCAATCCCGACCGGGTCGTGCACTACCTCGACCGCAGGACCGACGCATCGGGCTATCCGGTGCTCGACAGCGACCTGCGGCCGGTGGCTCCGGCTTGAACGGGTCAGGGCGTCCGCACGAAGCGAAACAGTACCTTGTCCTGGCTGTAGTAGCGCAGCTGGTCGACGATCTTTGGGAAGTAGGCACTGCCTACCGTCACCGGCATGAACGCGTCGAGATCGAGCGGTCGCACCGCCACGGTGAAGCCTGCTTGGAAGAAGGCCCTCGAAACGTCCTCCAGAGAGTGGTCGTAGATCGGGATCGACGAGGTTTCAGCTATCAACATGCGCCAGCGTGGCCACACGGCGCTGTCGACGTGGCAGCCCATGGCCGCGACGTAGGCGCCACCCGGCCGGAGTGCCGCTTTGATGTCCCGCGCATGGGCGGCGACGTCGCGCAGCAGGTAGATGACCTCATGGCTGAACGCGAAGTCGAAGCGGCGACCGAGGGCAGCGGCGTTGTCGGCTACCTTGTAGTCGATCGGGCGCTGGCCTTTCAGTAACTCGGCGCGAGCCACCGATTCGCGGGCGATGTCGATGCCGACTGCATTCTTGAAGGGATGACGATCGAACAGCATACGCAGGAAGCCGCCTTGATTGCAGCCGTAGTCGAGGATCGTCGACTCGTGCAGGCCGTGCGGCACTGAAACGTCGATCATCCGTCGCCAGATGGGCGCGTGCGCCGCGCCCATCGCTTCTTCTTCAGCGGGACTGCGGTTCCAGGTCGCGATTGTCGAGGGGTGCTGCATCGCTTCCTCCGGGCGGCGGAAGCTTACCACGCCTGGCTCGCCACGGAATGACCAGCAGCGGTCCGGCGATCAGCCCACCGAACGCGATCATACCGCCGGCGACGGCAACGAACACGCCCGGCAGTCCCCAGCCAAGGACTTCGATGGTTACCCAGCCACCGACCGTGGCGATGATGAGCCGAACCATGCTGGCGACAAAGGGCGCCGTCATGCGGCCGGCGCCTTGGCTTGCAAAGGACAGCGTCATGCCCAGCCCAAAGAAGCAGTAGAAGGGAGCCACGCGGGTGATGTAGGCGACGGTGGCCTCGATCACCTTTGGATCACTGGTGAACAAGCGCGCCCAGCTTTCGGGCACCAATGCCAGGATCCAGCCGCAGAGGCCCAAGGCGGCGGCAGCGATCAGGCTGCCGATCCAGGCGGCCCGCACCGCGCGCCGCCATTCGTTGGCGCCGGCGGCCACGCCGACCAGGGTCGTGAGGCCGGAGCCGATGCCGAACGCCAACGGCACCAGCATGAACTCCAGCCGCACGCCGATGCCGTAGCCGGCCAGTGCAGCGACGCCGAAGCGACCGACCAGGCCGGTCACCAACATCGCCGTCAAGTTTGCGGTAAAGGCCGAGACAGAAGCAATCAGGCCGACTCCCAGAATCTCCCAGAACAATCGGCCCTGCAGCCCGACGCCGAACAGCGCCGGCACGAAACCGAGCTTGCCCTGCCACAGTGCCCGCGCCTGCAACCCGGCCGAGACTGCCGAGGTGAGCAGCGATGAGACAGCCGGCCCGGCCATGCCCAGCCCAGGCCAGCCGCCGACGCCGAAGGCCAAGACGTAGGATAGAGGCACCTGAGCGATCGAGGAGATCAACATGTAGCGGCCGGGCGTTGCCGCATCGCCGCCGCCGCGCAACAGAGCCGACAGGAAGAAATTGGCCCAGATGACGACGGCGCCACCGAACAGGACGTGGCTGTAGGTCAGGGCATGGTCGAGCGCGCGGCCTTCGCCGCCGAGCAGCCGATAGAGATCGACCGCCACGGTCCAGGCGAGAAGCGTGAAGAGCAGGGCAAGACCTGCGCCCAGCACCAGCGTGTGCAAGACGAGGGCGCGGGCGTCATCCTTTCTTCCACCGCCAAGCGCGCGCGCCATGGCAGCGGCGACGCCGCCGCCCATACCGCCGGCAGCCATCATCGTCATCATCATCATGAACGGGAATACCAGCGCGAAGCCGGCCAACGCCTCCGTGCCGAGCCGACCGAAAATATAGGTCTCGGCGATGGCCACGAAGGTCTGCGCCACCATGACGGCCGTCGTCGGCGCCGCGAGCTTCCACAAGCTAGTGCCGATCGGCGCGGTCAGCAGGGGATGAGACATGGCGCTCCCAGTTCAGTGCATATACACGCTAACAGAACGGCTGCCACCCCGCACCTGACAAAAGCCCGGCCTCGCATTAGCTTTTGGTCATGTCCAAGCAAGAGCGGCCGCTAGCCAAGCCCACCATCCAGGTCGAGAACGACCGGGTCATCGTCACCGAATGGCGTTTCCCGCCCGGCAGCCACACCGGCTGGCATCGCCACAATCACGACTACGTGGTGGTGCCCATCACCTCCGGCGAGCTGCATATCTTCGACGGCAAGACGACCGTGCCGGCGCCCCTGCGCGCCGGTGTTTCCTACGCCCGCCAGGTCGGCGTCGAGCATGATGTCATCAATCCGAATGCCTTCGAGTTTGTCTTTGTCGAGATCGAGTTGAAGGCCTGACGGGGACGCGCGGCAGCTGCGCATGCTGCCTGCATTGACTTGGGCCGCGCCAAGCCTCATATGGAGGCCGCCAGCGGTCCGGCCCGCCTCCCCAAGGCCTTGCGTGACCGCTCCCGAGCCTCCGGAAGTCTGAGGCTAAGCCACGGAAACTAAATGAGTTTTGAGAGTTTGGGGCTGAGCGCCCCAGTTTTGCAGGCAGTCGCCGCCAAGGGCTACACCGAGCCCACGCCGATCCAGGAAAAAGCCATCCCCATCGTCCTGATGGGTCGTGATGTCCTTGGATGCGCCCAGACAGGTACCGGCAAGACCGCCTCCTTCGTCCTGCCGATGATCGACATCCTGGCGCAGGGCCGCGCCAAGATGCGCATGCCGCGGTCCTTGATTCTCGAGCCGACGCGTGAGCTGGCGGCTCAGGTGGCGGAGAATTTCGAGATCTACGGTCAGAACAACAAGCTCAGCATGGCGCTGCTGATCGGTGGCGTGAGCTTCGAAGATCAGGAGCGTGCCTTGGAGCGCGGCGTCGACGTGCTGATCGCCACCCCGGGCCGTCTGCTCGACCATTTCGAGCGCGGCAAAGTGTTGCTGAACGATGTCAAGGTGCTGGTGATCGACGAGGCCGACCGCATGCTCGACATGGGATTCATCCCGGATGTCGAGCGCATCGTCGGGCTGCTGCCGCCTCTGCGGCAGACGCTGTTCTTCTCGGCCACCATGCCGCCGGAGATCAGGCGGCTGGCCGACCGCTTCCTCAGCAATCCCAAGGAAGTGAGTGTGACGCCACCCGCGTCGACTGCCAAGAACATCGTGCAAGGTCTGACCGTCGTGCCGGAGGCGGACAAGCGCGAAGCATTGCGTCGGTTGATCCGCGACCAAGACGTCAAGAACGCCATTGTCTTTTGCAACCGCAAGCGCGATGTCGCCGTCCTACAGGGCTCGTTGAAGAAGCACGGCTTCAATGCTGGCGCATTGCATGGCGACATGAGCCAGCCGGCGCGCATGGAAACGCTCGAGCGTTTCAAGCAGGGTGACATCCAGATCCTGGTTGCCTCTGACGTTGCTGCGCGTGGCCTCGACATCGCCGACATGAGCCACGTCTTCAACTTCGACGTGCCGTTCTCACCCGAGGACTACGTCCACCGCATTGGCCGTACCGGCCGGGCCGGCAAGACGGGCCACTCCTTCACCTTGGCATCGCCGCACGAAGGTGGGTTGGTCGAAGCGATCGAGAAGCTGATCGGCAACGCCATCCCTCGCGTCGAGGTGCCGGGCTTGGACGCGGCGGCATTCGAGGCGGGTGATGGGCGGCGGCGTGGTCGCGGACGGGGCCGTGGCATGGACAAGCCACGCCGCGAAGCCAGAGACAAAGGGCGCCGCGACCGGCCTGAGCCCAAGGCCAGTATGCCGGCCGATCCTGCGCCACAACCGGCCGCCGAGCCGCGACCCGAACGGCCGCAGCGGGAGCGTAAGCCCGCGACACGCCCCGAGCGGCGCCATGAAAGGCACGACCAAGCTGCTCCCGTGGGACTCGGCGATCACGTTCCCGCTTTCCTTGCCCGGCCGGCGCGCTAGCTGTGAGTTGCTAGCCGCCGCATGGCGCCATCGGCCGTTTCGGTCGATCGACGACCAGCGGGCGTCAAAGCTCATTCCACAGGACATGGTTGATCCGGCCAATTTCGGCCGAGCCGACTATGCTTTAGAGTGACCTCGCGAAGCGGGGAATCATGCAGACCATCTTCATCATGGTGAAGTGCGAGCTCGGTAGGGCCTACGAGGTGGCCGACGATGCGTGTACCGTCGAGCAAGTGTCCGAGGTCTACTCGACCTCCGGCCAGTATGACCTCCTGATGAAATGCTACCTCGATGAGAAGACCGACATCGGCCATTTCGTGACGAGCAAGATACAGACGCTTGCCGGGGTGAAGGACACCTTCACGCTCATCACCTTCAAGGCGTTCAGCTAGCCATGACCGACCGTCGATCGCCCTGGGCGCGGATCGAGTTCGTCATCGAGCGCGTCGTCATCGGCAGCCGGTGACTGCAGGCGCCGCTCTATATAGGGCTGGTATTCGTGCTCGGCGTCGTCGTGGTGAAGTTCCCGTTCAAGCTGTGGGACCTCGTGCAGCGTGCGTTGATCGTCGACGAAGCGGACCTGGTCCTCGCCATTCTGTCGCTGGTCGACCTGATCATGGTCGCCAACCTGGTGGTCATGGTCATCATCTCGGGCTACGAGAACTTCGTCAGCCACATCGATGAGGAAAGCATCAACGACAAGTTGGCGTGGTTCGGAAAGCTCGATGCCGGCTCGTTGAAGATCAAGCTCGCGAGCTCGATCGTGGCGATCTCGTCCATCCATCTGTTGCAGCGCTTCCTCGAAGCCAACACGGTAAGCAACGACAAGCTCTATGTGCTCATTGTCATGCATTTGGCGTTCGTGCTTTCAGCGCTGATGCTGACCTACATCGATCGCCTGTCGGCGGCCAAGAAGGTCGATGGCGGGGACTGAGACCCGCCGTCGCACGCCACCTCAGTTGATCAGGCCGTAGAATTTTCCGGCGTTGGTGCAGGTGATCATCCGCGTCACCTCCGGCGAGACATCGGCGAACTGCTCCTTGATATACTGCTCGGAGTGCGGCCATACGCCGTCACCGTGCGGGTAGTCCGAGCCCCACATCAGCGTTTCCGCACCCATCTCGTCGATCAGCTTGGCGCCGATGCGGTCGAACTGGAAAGTTGCCTTGCACTGCCGGCGCCAATAGTCCGACGGCTTCATCTTCAGCCCGAGGTCGGTGAAGCGGTCCTCCCATTCGAAGTCCATGCGATCGAGTGCGTAAGGAATCCAGCCGCAGCCCGACTCGCCGAAGGCAATGCGGACGTTGGGGTAGCGCTCCAGCACGTTGGCCGCGATGATCGCCGCCAGGATGTTCACCAGGTTCATCTGGAAGCCTGACACGACGGTGAAGAACACCGACCGGCCGACACGCCCGGGATGCTTGGCGATGGTATCGGGCGGCACGTTGGGAAAGGTGTGGAAATGCAGCGGCAGCTGCACGTCGTTCACCGCCTTCCACAGCGGCTCCCACATCGGATGCCACATCGGCTCCATATCCCACGAGCAGGAGAGCTCAAGGCCTTTGATGCCCATCCTGGCGACGCGATAGATCTCCTTCACCGCCGCGTCGATGTCGCCATAAGGCAGGCAGGCCAGTCCGATATGGCGATCGGGATAGTGACTGCAGAACGCCTTTAGCCAGTCATTATAGATGCGCAACATCTCGTTGGCCGCGTCGCGGTCGTTGAGGCGGCCGGCCGCGCCCAGGATACCGTAGATTACCTCGGCATCGACGCCGTCGCGATCGAGGTCCTTGATGCGCAGATGCGGATCGGAGACGCGACGGATGTCTTTGGCGCCATCGTCATAGAGCCCGGTCGAGGCCATGACATCGACGCGGTGATGCTTGCCGGGAACGTACTTGCTGCCGGCCGGGCCGACGCCGTTCTTGAAGCCGAAGGTGGCGCCGTTCTTGGCCGTCCATTTCGGCCCCTCGTCGCTGTCGACGACATAAGGCATACGGTCCTTCAGCTCCCGCGACGCCATGGACGTGAACAGGTCGGGCGGCATCCACGGCATGTCGAGATGGCAGTCGGCGGAAATGCGGTTGTACTGCATGCGTCGCTCCCTTATTGGCCGAATTGTGCGCGCCTGTCGGGTGGGCCGGCAAGGGGCTGGTTTCGACTGTCAAGGGGAGACCGCCATGGGAAAGATGACGCGACGTGTTGCGATCGTCACGGGAGCAAGCCGCGGCATCGGCCAGGCAATTGCCGAGCTGTGCGCGCGGCAAGGCGCCAAGGTCGTGTGCGTGGCGCGTACCGTCAATGAAGGCGAGCACCCGCTGAAGGGATCGCTGGCCAGTACCGTCGCGGGCATCCGCGCGATCGGCGGCGAAGCGACTGCGGTGGCCGCCGACATCTCATCCGAGGCGGAGTGCCTGAAGCTCGTCGACGCCGCTCGCGCCGCCTATGGCCGGGTCGACGCCCTGGTGAACAACGCCGCACTGAACTACTACACTCCCACGGTTGACTATCCGACCAATCGCTGGATCAAGGCATTTGCGGTCAATGTCCACGCGCCGTTCATTCTCTCCAAGGCGGTCTTGCCGGACATGATAGCGGCCGGTAGCGGTGCCATCGTGAATATCAGCTCAGGCTCGGCGATCGGACCTGGCCGCGGCCCCTACAAAGACCACACGGTCAGGGGCGGGGTGATGTACGGCGCCAGCAAGGCGGCCCTCGAGCGCTTCACCCAGGGCCTCGCCCAGGAAGTGGCGCACCATGGTGGCATAGCGGTGAGCTGCGTGTCGCCATCGCGGGTCGTGCCAACCGCCGGCACGGTCTACCACAAGCTCGTCAGTGGGCTCGATGACCCGCGCGGCGAGCCGCCATCGATAATCGCCCGGGCGGCGCTTCTTCTGGCCAGCGAGCCTGCCGAACGGGTGAATGGTCGCGTGACCTACAGCCAGCAGATCTTGAAGGAGTTCGGCTGGATCGACAGTGGCGTCGGACGCGGCATCGACGCAGCGGGCTCGGGCTACTCGCAGATTTGAAGGGGCAAATGTCATGGCAGCCGAGGCGGCGACTCTTCTGGATGGCGACTTCGACTACATTGTCGTCGGCGCCGGATCGGCTGGTTGTGTGCTTGCCAACCGGCTGTCCGCCGATCTCCGATCGCGGGTGCTGATCCTGGAGGCGGGCGGTCGCGACAACTGGATCTGGTTCCACATTCCCGTGGGCTACCTGTTCGCTATCGGCAATCCGAGGTCGGACTGGATGTTCGAGACCGAGAACGAGCCGGGTCTCAATGGCCGCAGCCTGAAGTACCCGCGCGGCAAGGTGATCGGTGGTTGCTCGGCGATCAACGCCATGATCTCGATGCGCGGCCAGGCGCGGGACTACGATCATTGGCGGCAGTTGGGACTTCCTGGTTGGGGATGGGACGACGTTCGGCCCGTCTTCAAGCGGCTCGATGATCATTTCCTCGGCGACACCGAGCATCATGGTGCCGGTGGCGAATGGCGGGTCGAAGAGCCGCGCGTGCGCTGGGACGTGCTCGATGCGGTGGCCAAGGCGGCGACCGAGATGGGCATTCCGCCGACCGCCGACTTCAACACCGGGGACAACACCGGCGTCGGCTACTTCCACGTCAACCAGAAGCGCGGTATGCGCTGGTCGACGGCCCGCGCCTTCCTGAAGCCGGTGCTCGATCGCGCCAATCTCAGGCTCGAGACGAACGTACTGGTCGAGCGCGTGTTGGTCGAGAATGGCCGGGCAGTCGGCGTGCGGTTTCGGCGCGGCGGCCGGCTCACCGAGGCGCGGACGAAGGGCGAGGTCATTCTGTCGGCTGGCGCCGTCGGCTCGCCGCAGATCCTGCAACTGTCGGGCATCGGCCCGGCTGATTGGCTGGTCGCGCACGACATCGGGATCGTCAAGGACGTGCCTGGCGTCGGTCGCAACCTGCAGGACCATCTACAGCAGCGGGCGATCTACAAGGTCCAGGGCGTCAAGACCTTGAACGAGACCTACCATTCGCTGCTCGGCCGTGCGCTGATGGGCGCCGAGTACGCCATGTTTCGCACGGGGCCTTTGACCATGGCGCCGTCCCAGCTTGGCATCTTCACCAAGTCCGCGCCCGAGCAGGATCGGGCCAACATCGAGTTCCACGTCCAGCCATTGTCACTCGACAAGTTCGGCGACCCGTTGCATCGCTTCCCGGCGATCACCGTCAGCGCTTGCAATTTGCGGCCAACCTCGCGCGGCACCATCCGGCTACGCTCGCGCGATCCGTTGGCCAAGCCACTCATCGCGCCGGGCTACCTCTCGACTTACGAGGACCGTGTCGTCGCGGCCGATGCCATCGGGGTAACACGTCGCCTGATGCGTCAGCCCGCGTTGCAGGTCTATCGGCCGGAGGAGTTCCTGCCCGGTCCAGCGGTCGGCGATGACGATACAGCGCTGGCCAAGGCCGCCGGCGATATCGGCACGACGATCTTCCATCCAGTGGGCACAGTGAAGATGGGCATCGTCACCGATCCTCTCGCCGTGGTCGACGAGCGGCTGCGCGTTCGAGGCCTCGACGGACTCAGGGTGGTCGATGCGTCGGTAATGCCGACGATCACCTCGGGCAACACCAATACGCCCACCATCATGATCGCCGACAAAGCCGCTCGGATGATGATCGCGGACCGGCACGGCTAAGAAACCCCTTCCGTTTCAACCAGCTTTTCAAGCCGTTCGACGATCCCAAGATCCGCCAAGCCGCACTCCACGCCTTCAACCAGAAGGACTTTCTTGACGGCGTGGTCGGCGACCCCCAAGTGGCACAAGACCTGCAAGGCGATGTTCATGTGCGACACGCCATTAGCCAACTTCAAGGCCTTCGGGGACAAGTTCGCTTCCAAGGTCGGCAAGGCGCGCGAGCTTCGAAGAGAAGGCGGCTATGACGGCGCACCGGTCGTCCTGATGCACTCGACTGACGTCTACGTTCCGGCCAACCTCGCGCCAGGCGCCAAGGCGCTACTCGAGGGAACTGGCATGACGGTCGATATGCGGTCGATGGACTGGCAGACGCTGGTCAGCCGTCGTGCCCGCAGGGGCCTCACCCTCGCCAAGCAGGTCCGGGTATTGGAGAACCCGACCCATGCCTTGCTCGGCCAGTGGTACGCGCCAGTGGCCCTGCGCCGAAGCGTCACCGGCAACCTCGAAGCGCCGGCGACGATCTTCTAGAATGTCGAGAAGAAGTGACGCTGAACGTCAATTCCTTGCCTTGAACGCGAATTCAGCACCTGACCGGATGCCGGTCGGCCAGCGCGCGGTCACGGTCTTGAGCTTGGTGTAGAAACGCACGCCTTCCATGCCGTAGATGCCGTGGTCGCCGAAGATCGAGGCCTTCCAGCCGCCGAAGCTGTGATAGGCGACCGGCACGGGAATCGGCACATTGATGCCGACCATGCCGATCTTGACGTTGTTGGCGAAGGCACGAGCGGCATCGCCGTCGCGGGTGAAGATGGCGGTGCCATTGCCGTAGGCATGATCGTTCACCAGCCCGATCGCCTCGTCGAACGTCTTGGAACGCACGACCGACAGGACGGGTCCGAAGATCTCGTCCTTGTAGATGGTCATGGCTGGCGTGACCTGGTCGAACAGACAGCCGCCCATGAAGTTGCCGTTCTCGTAGCCCTGCAACTTCAGCCCGCGGCCATCGACTAGCAGCTTGGCGCCCTCCTTCACGCCGTGATCGACATAGCCCATGACTTTGTCGCGATGCTGGCGCGTCACCAGTGGCCCCATCTCAGACTGCGGGTCGAGCCCGGGCCCGACCTTGAGTGCGCGAACCCGAGGCGCCAGCTTGTCGATCAGCCGATCGCCGACGTCGCCGACCGCGACGGCGACCGAGATCGCCATGCAGCGCTCGCCGGCTGCGCCATAGCCTGCGCCGATCAGCGCATCGGTCGCCTGATCGAGGTCGGCGTCGGGCATGATCACCATGTGGTTCTTGGCGCCGCACAGCGCCTGGACGCGTTTGTTGCGTTGCGTACCCTGATGATAGACGTACTCGCCGATTGCGGTGGAGCCGACGAAGGAGATCGCCGGCACGTCAGGGTGCTTCAGCAGGGCATCGACCGCGATCTTGTCGCCGTTCAGCACCTGGAAGATGCCCGGCGGCAGCCCCGCCTCGGCGAACAGCTCGGCCAGCAGCATCGGAGCGCTGGGATCCTTCTCCGACGGCTTCAGGATGAAGGCGTTGCCGCAGGCCACCGCCATCGCCCCCATCCAGCAGGGAATCATGATCGGAAAGTTGAACGGCGTGATCCCGGCGACCACGCCGACCGGCTGGCGGATCGACCAGGAATCCATATCGGTAGCGACCTGCTCGGTAAAATCGCCGCGCATGTGGTGGGCGATGCCGCAGGCAAACTCGACGACTTCCAAGCCACGGCCGACCTCGCCCTTGGCGTCGTCGAGGGTCTTGCCATGCTCGAGCGTCATGAGGCGTGCGAGATCGTCGATCCGCCTCTCCATTAGGCTCTTGAGGTTGAACATCACCCGCTGACGTCGCAGCGGTGGCGTGGCAGCCCAAGCGAGTTGGGCCTTTTTGGCAATCCGTACGGCGGAATCGACTTCCGCCTCCGAGGCAAAGGCGACCTTGCCGGTCACCTCGCCGGTCGCCGGATTGGTAACATCGCCGGAACGGCCGCCGCGTCCCGCTACGTGGTTGCCCTCGACAAAGTGTCCGATCTCGATCGCCATTCGTTCCTCCCGACCGGCCTCGACCTGCCTGAGGGCTTTTAGCATGCGGCGGCCGCGGCGCCAGCTTGAGGGTGGTGCCCAACTTCCCGCACCCAATTGCCTCCATTCCGCCAAAGGCGCAGCGCTGACTTGATGCCGGCCCACAAGTGGGCGTTGATCGCGCAGTGCACGGCAGGCTAAATGAAATCGACACGATCCTTGCCTTCGGTGTTCCTTCCGGTGCGGGCGATCCTGACAATCAACACTCCAGTCACGCTTCTGGCGTAGGCAGAGGAGCATCACATGACCAAGTCGGTCGGCGGCGGTCGCGTCCTTGTACGTACCCTGATGCTGGCAACTACCGCTCTCACAGCGCCGTTCTTGGTTGGTGGGGCGGCTGCCAAGGTCGGTGTGACCTCGGCGACCGACGGTGACCCGTTGGGCAAGCCGCCGGCGGCAGCCGAGCGAGTCTTGCGTATCGGCATCGACGTTCAGGCCAATGAACTCATCACGACCCGAGCCAATGACCGCGCCCACCTGCTCTTCCTCGACGGCTCTTCGTTGACGGTCGGTCCCAACGCGCAGCTCACCATCGACAAGTTTGTCTTCGACCCCAACACCAAGACAGGCGAGCTCGCGATCAACGCCAGCCGCGGTGTGATGCGTCTGGTTGGCGGCAAGATCAGCAAGACCAATCCCATCACGATCACCACGCCGTCGAGCACGATCGGTATTCGCGGCGGTATCACGCTCGTCGACGCGCAATCCAGTCAAACGACGTCGACCTTCGTCTTCGGAACGAACATGACGGTGAGCGGAGCGGGCCAAACGCAGAATGTCACGCGACCGGGCTCGCAAGTGACAACCAGCCTGGGTGGGGTTCCTGGTGCGCCGACCCTCGCACGCCAGGCGTCGTTGACTGGTCAGCTCAACCAGCTCGAGGGGACGAGCGGCAGCGGCGGCGGTTCGTCCAATCGATCGACCTCGAGCGGAGCGACTCAGGCGACCGGCAATGCCGACCAAGCGGCGCAAAGCTCGGGCTTTTCGGCGCAGAATTCAGGACAGGGGACAGGCGCCAGCCAGACCGCGACAGCAGCCAACAACTTCGGCAGCGGGCCGGGGCCGCGCAATCGCAACCCCAACGACACGATCACCACCGCGATCACCAACTCCCAGCAGGCGGTTCAACAGAGTCAGGCTACGACTCAGACCTCGACGCAGACCCAGCCGACCGTGATCGTGACGCGCGGCGGCTTTGCCATCGAGCCGACCTACACCAATTTCAATCGCACCACGCTGGGTGTCACTGAGATTCCTGGAAACAGGCGGCAACTGCAGCAGTCCGGCACCCTCCTGAATGGCACCGCGACCATAACCTTGGACGACGGGCGATCCTTGTCGGTTCCTTGGCAGCCCGGGGCGGGGACGATCGCCGTATCGCTTACGCACTCAACGCTCGGCACGCTGACCGGGTCGGGTTTTGTCACGGCGGATCAGAATTTCTTTGCCTATGGCTTGACCGACGGCACCGGCAGGAGAGTGGGCCTCGTTGGCGGCACACCGACGGCGTTGGCGCAGTTTCCGACGACGGGCTTCGCCGCGCACAATCTGAGTGCGCTCAGCGAAACCGGCGGCAAGCTGCCGTTTTCCAATTCCACGGTCGGCAAGGATCCCAACCTGCTGGCTGCGGCTAGCTCTAGTCCCCTCTACTCGGTGTACTCGCCGCAAACGGGCAGCCCGATCGGCGCGCCGGCATCGACCGCCCAGGGGGCCTCTGCAATGCAGGGCACAATGGCGCTCTCAGGTCAGGGCAGCACCCAGAAATCCTACATTGGCGTGTTCGTCGGCGACTATTTCAGAGACTACAACAACAACACCTTGTTCAATTCCGGTGGTTTCAATGCCACCTACCGAACGGGCGCGGCCGACCGCATTGGCCGGCAAGTCTCGGCCGAGTCGACTTTCAACGTTGGCGGGGCCAACTCGATCTTCGGGCCAAATGCCGACAACATGGTGTATACGACCGATAGCGTCCGCACCGACATCACGGTGAGCGGCGGTCTGACCCAGACAGCGACGACGACGCGCACCACGCAGGCTTCCTTTGATCAGCCGTACAACAACCTCAATGGCAGCGATTACTCGGGCGTGACCCTAGCGGCCAAGACCACGACGCCATCGTCGGTCGGTCAGAATCGTACCAACCGGTCTCTGACCGGCTATGTCGGCGGCATCGTCGAAGGTCGTGATTCGTCGGGCAACTTCTCCAGTCGCATCATCGGAGGCAATACCGCGAGCAGCGGCAACACGATTGCCCTGCAGACCAGTGCGTCGAACAATCGCGCCGCCGCACAGATCACCATCACCAACTGGGATGGCACGTCGACATCGGCGACGTTTCAGCTCGGCGGCCTGACCGGTGGCCGCTTCTCGACCAGCTCGTTCATCGACGACACGCTTTATGCGTTGCGCGACCGGCAGGCGGCGAACTTCCCGAGTGGTCCGACCACCAGCGTGACGACCGGCACTGGGACGTCCACAGGTGCCGACGTGACGTCACGGACGGCGATGCTGAGCTACAGCACTGCGCCGGTTGGCAGCTTCTTCACGGCATCGGGCGTGACACCATGCACCTGCGAGTTTCTGACCTGGGGTTGGTGGGCTGGTGACGTGAACTACAGCGCCAGCAGCGTGTACAACGCGGAGGGCCGCGATCGGCTTCACTTGGCCACCTACGTCGCTGGCACGCAGACCACGGTTGCCAACCTGAACGCTCTGACCGGAAGCGCGACCTATAGCGGGCACTTGACCGGCAACGTTCAGAACGGCGTCAACAGCTATGTTGCCGTTGGCAGCTACAGCAACGTCTGGAACTATGGGACACGGAACGGTGTTGCGAGCGTGACCTTCGACGGCGCAACGTTCGGGGGCGGCATGACGGCGAACACCTTCGGCAGCAATACAACCAACACCTTCGCCACGACGGCGCCGCTGTCGTCGACCGGTGTGACCGGCCGTAGCCTGACCTTGAACGGCACGTTCTTTTCATCGCCAACGGTGGAGGCCAAGGGCCAAGGCGGCAATTTCGCCATCACCGGCACGGGCTACAAGGCGGGCGGCACCTTCGCGGCGCAAAAGCCCTGACGGATGTCGCCGTGGTCTGGGCGCTACGCCGCGAAACGGCGCAGCACCTGGCCCGGCGAGCCCTTGCGATCGGCGCACAAGCCTTTGTCGTCGGCCACCTTCGTGCCGTTGATCCACACGCCGTGCAGGCCCATCGCCGATGTTGTAAGGCGCGGGGCGCCAGCGGGCAGGTCGTGTGCGCGCCGCTTGGGGCCGCGCGCCACGGTAGTCGGATCGAACAGCATCACGTCGGCGGCATAGCCAAGCCGCAGCAAGCCGCGGTCTTGTAGGCCAAACAGCTTCGCCGGCTGTCCGGTCAACCGGTGCACGGCTTGCGGCAGGTCGAGCACGCCGAGATCGCGGCTCCAATGGCCCATGAGGTGCAGGCCAAAGCCGGCATCGCAGAAGAAAGTAAGGTGCGCGCCGGCGTCCGACAGCGAGATATGGGTGTTGGGATCGGCCAGGATGCGGCCGACGGCTTTCTCGTCGTTGTGCAGGAGCTGGGCGACGAACATGGTGTCGAGCTCCTCCGACAAGGCGAGGTCGAGCAGGCAGTCGAAGGGCTCCTTGTTGGTTCGTCGGGCAAGTGACGCCAGCGTGGCGCCTTCGAGTGCGCGGTTCTCGGCTTTGGCGACCTCGACGACAAAGAGCTTGTCCCATTCGCCGTTGAAGACCAGCCGCCCACGCGACGCTTCGAGTTCCTGGCGCACCCGATCGCGCCAGGCTTTGTCGCGGTACACCGCCTTCAACGCCTCGACGCCGTGCGCCGCCATGGCCGGCTTCCATGCCTGCATGCTCTCGAACAGGTAGGGGCTCTTGAACGTGAAATCCATGGAGAGAGGACAGCACGAGGTTTGCGCCACAAGCTCTCGGCCGCGGCTGCGGGCGGCGTTGATCTGGTCGAGCGTGGTGAAGGCGGCGGTCGGGTTGGTGTTGGAATGGAAGACGGCGGCGATCAGCACCGGCCGGTTGGCTGCGACCGCGAGTTCCTCAAGGTAGGGAATCGAGGTCTTGCTGCCCTTGGTCAGCATATAGATGCCGCGGCCGCTTTTGCCCATGGCGCGGACCAGCGCCCGCATCTCGCGATCGTCGGCCAAGCGAGAGGGCATGGGGGTGCCGCCTTCGCCATTGTGCGCCTCAGCCGTCGAGGTGGCAAAGCCGACGGCGCCGGCTGTCATGGCATCGCGGACCTGGACCGCCATGGCGGCGATCTCCTCGTCGGTTGCCGTGCGCTCGGTCGCGTCCTTGCCCATGACGAAGGTGCGGATCGCCGAATGGCCGGCGAAGCAGGCGACATTGGGGCCGACACCGTGACGCTCCAGCATGTCGAGATATTGCGGAAAGCTCTCGAACTCCCAGCGGATACCGGCGCGCAGCG
>VGCQ01000039.1 GCA_016870055.1 Alphaproteobacteria bacterium
CATCCGTTGCAACTCGATCCATCCCGGCATCATCGCCACGCCGATCTGGGGCAAGATCCCGACCGGCGCCGAAGGCAACCGCCGCAACGCGCCGATCGATCCCACCGAACGGTCGGCCATGGTGACGCCGCTGGTGCGCGTCGGCCAGGCGCAGGACATCGCCAACGGCGTGCTGTTCCTGTGCACCGAGGCCGCCAACTACATCACCGGTCAGGAGCTGGTGATCGACGGCGGCATCACCGCCGGCGGCCGGCCGCAGCCGCGCCCGCAGTAGACGCGTGGCGAGTGCGGCGGGCTGGGGCTGGATCGTCATCGCGGCGCTGAGCGCTGCGACATCGATCGCCATCGGTGCCTTTGCGGCGCATGGCCTCGACGCCTCTACCGCAGCCGGCGCGAAGGCGCGCGAGTGGCTGCAGACCGGCAGCCACTACGCCCTGATCCACGCGTTGGCGATGGTTGCGGTGGCGGCGCTGTCGCGCGGCGCGGTGTTGCACGGGGGCGCGGCGCTTGCCGGACAGTGCTTGTTCCTGCTGGGAAGCGTGCTCTTCTCCGGCGCCCTCTACGCGCTCGCCTTCGGCGGCCCGCGATGGTTCGGCGCAGTGGCGCCGTTCGGCGGCACCGCTTTCATATTGGGTTGGCTGAGCGTGGCGCTGGCTGCGTTGTCGGTCAGAGGCGGCTGACTCAGGAAAGCTGCTCGTCCAGGAGCCGCAACGCCTCGGCAGCAAACGCTCGCATGTTGGCGACGCGATCGTTGGAGCCGGTGCGCAGCGTGCGCGCGATCCTGCCTTTGGGGCCGACCACCGCGACGCAGGTGTGGCCGGCGGGATCGCCGTAGGAGTTGCCGGTCGGGCCCGATGCGCCGGTCTCGGCCAAGCCCCAAATCGTGCCGAGCCGCTCGCGCACCAGCTCGGCCGCCAGGGTCGCCCACGGCTCCGACGAGGAGCGGATGCCGGCGCGCTTCTCCTTGGTCGCGCCCAGGAACGCCTCGCCGGCCGGTCGCGTGTAGACCACGGCGCCGCCCATGAAGTAGGCCGAGGCGCCGGGCACCGCGAGCAGCACGGCCGAGATCAACCCGCCGGCCGACGATTCGGAAACACCGACCGTCTCCTTGCGTGCCTTCAGTTTCTCGCCGACCTTCTTGGCCAGCGGCAGCAGCGTATCCATGATCCGTCCTTTCAGCCTTTGAGCGCGTCGAGCACCAGCGGCACTTGCTCGCCGAGCCAGATGGCGCGGTCGCGATGGTCCTCGAGCGCCTCGCCGGTATTGGGATGCACGAACACGGTGAGCGCGCCGCGGTTCAAGGTGAGCCACGACAGCAGCGGTGCCAGTTGCTCGTTCTTGAACAACACCTGATAGCTGAAGCGCGGATGCGGGCCGACCGGCCGCTCGTGGAAGCGGCCCATGACGATGTTGTCGGTGAACGTCTTCTCGATCTTGTCGCGCAACGCGCGGGCCGGCTCGACGGTGATGGCATCGAAGTAGACGTGGGCGTGCCAATCCTGGATTTTCGCGGTGTCCATGCGCCGAACCCTATCACAGATGAGCACCCGCCTGTCGGAACCTTCTGCCGTTCCCCGATGCGAGCTTGCTTGCTAGAGCGGCTTGCGATCAAATGGAACCGCTTGCGGTTCCATTTGATCGGAAACGCGCCGGTTTCAACAGCAGTTCCAAAGAGCACGATGCGTTCAGCTGATTCCAGCTGAACGCATCGTGCTATAGGCTCGCGTCATCATGAACTTCGATTTCTCCGACGACCAGAAGCTGCTCAAGGAGCAGGTGCGCAAGTTCCTCGCCGACAAGTGCCCGACCAAGGTCGTGCGTCGCGTGCTGGACGGCGACGAGACCCATGCCGACGAGGTGTGGAAGGGCCTGATCGAGCTCGGCGTGCCTGGCACGGCCATTCCGGAAGAATATGGTGGCCTCGGCCTGTCGCCTTTGGAGCTTTGCGTGGTCGCCGAGGAGATCGGCCGCGCTGCCGCGCCGGTGCCGTTCGACAGCTCGGTGGTGCTGGCGACCGAGGCATTGAAGCTCGCCGGCTCGGATGGCCAGAAGAAGAAGTGGCTGCCGGCTTTGGCGGCGGGCCGGGCGACCGGCACGCTGGCGATCGCCGAGGGCCCGCAACCACCCAAGCCGCGCACCACGCGGACCCTGTTTGGCGGCGGCCGGTTGAACGGCAAGAAGCTGCCGGTGGTCGACGGCGAGGTCGCGTCCTTCGCGATCGTGCTGGCCAATACCGGCGGCCAGGGCGAGCGCGCCGTGTCGCTGGTGCTGGTCGATCTCGCACAGGCAGCCGTCGCGCGAAAGCGCGTCGAGACGATCGATCCGGCGCGCAAGCATGCCGAGCTGACGTTCAAGGATGCCACCGCCGAGCTGCTCGGCGCGGAAGGCGAGGGCTGGCGCACGCTGGAGCGTCTCTACGATGCGGCCGCGGTCTACTTCGCCTTCGCCCAAGTGGGCGGCGCCGAGGCGGCGATGTGGATGGCGCGCGATTACGCTTTGCAGCGCCAAGCCTTCGGCCGGCCGATCGGCTCCTACCAGGCGATCAAGCACAAGCTCGCCGACTGCTACGTCAAGCTCGAGCTGGCGCGCTCCAACGCCTACTACGGCGCCATGATGCTGACCGACGGCGGCGCCGATCTGCCGCTCGCCGCCGCGGCGGCGCGGATCGCCGCGACCGACGCCTACGATTTTGCCGCCAAGGAGAACATCCAGACCCACGGCGGCATCGGCTTCACCTGGGAGGCCGACACCCAGTTCCACTACCGCCGCGCCCGGGTGATGGCGCTGGCGCTGGGTGGGCCGATGGCTTGGAAGGACAAGCTGGTGAGCCGACTCGAACAGAAGAACGCGGCCTAGGAGAGACCCATGGACTTCAACGACACGCCGGAAGAAGCCGCGTTCCGCAAGGAAGTGCGGACCTGGCTCGACGCCAACGCCACGCGCAAGAGCGAGGACAAGCAGAGCTTCCGCGCCCGCAACGACGATCCCGAGCTGCTGGCGAAGGCCAAGGCCTGGCAGGCCAAGAAGGCGGCGGCGGGTTATGCCCGCATCACGTGGCCCAAGGAATATGGCGGCCGCGGCGGCTCTCCCATCCTGCAGGTGATCTATCAGCAGGAAGAGTCGAACTATCTGGTGCCGCTCGGCTTCTTCGACATCGGGCTCGGCATGTGCATTCCCACCATGATGGCCTATGCCACGCCCGAGCAGTTGAAGCGCTACGTCAAGCCGGCGCTGCACGGCGAGGAAGTGTGGTGCCAGCTCTTCTCCGAGCCGGCGGCGGGTTCGGACGTGGCGGGCATCCGCACCCGCGCCGAGCGGGACGGCGACGGCTGGGTGATCAATGGCCAGAAAGTGTGGACCTCGGGGGCGCATTATTGCGACTACGGCATCATCATCACCCGCACCGACCCCTCGGTCCCCAAGCACCAGGGACTGACCATGTTCTTCCTGTCGATGAAGACGCCCGGTGTCGAGGTGCGGCCGATCAAGCAGATGTCGGGCGGCGCCAACTTCAACGAGGTGTTCTTCACCGACGTCCGCGTGCCCGACAGCCAGCGCCTGGGCAAGGTCGGCGAGGGCTGGAAGGCGGCGCTGACGACGCTGATGAACGAGCGGCTGGCGGTCGGCATGCCGTCGGGCGGTCTCGATGTCGACGAACTGATGGAGCTCGCGCGCGACACCGAGCTGGAGGACGGACCGGCGATCCGCAATCAGCAGGTGCGCAGCAGGATCGCCGACTGGTACGTCCAGCAGCAGGGCCTCAAGCTGACGCGCTACCGCACGCTCACGGCCTTGTCGAAAGGCCAGACGCCTGGCCCCGAATCCTCGATCATCAAGATCGTGGCGGCGCCCAAGATGCAGGACATGGGCGCCTTCGCCATGGAGCTGATGGGCCCGGCCGGCATCATGAAGGAGGAGGTGCCGCATGCCGCCGGCTTCCAGGCCCAGTGGATCGGCGGCGCGGGCTTCCGCATCGCCGGCGGCACCGACGAGATCCTGCGCAACATCGTGGCCGAACGCGTGCTCGGCTTGCCCGCCGACGTGCGGGTCGACAAGGACGTGCCGTTCAACAAGATGGGCACCAAAGGCTGATATCGGCCAGGACCGGATCGGCATCGGCAATTGCCTCTCGCTGATCTCAGACGATCGGTCAGTGGAGGCGACTAGGCTCGTTTGCCCCACACGCCGGGCGCGAAGATGGTGGGAACGCCGTCAAAGCAGCTTCTCTTGAGCAGGCGCAGGCAGTCGATGGCCGGTCGCCCGCTATCGATACATGCCCTGTGACCGGCCGCGCAGGGCAGGGCGGTGGTCGGCCGGGCTCGCCCGCTGCCGAGGCGAGATTGCGGCGGCCGATTCCGGATCACGCGAAGATCCACGATCTCACCCGGTCGTCCTCCATCGAAGCATCGCGGGCCCATACCGGGCCGAAATTCGAACATGACATCACCTCTCGTTGCCAAGCGTCGCGTCAGCGGCGCTTCCAACGGAGGGATCTGCGGCTGCGCCACGGCGACGGCGCAGAGTAGGCGGCGGCAAAATCTCTGTCAATTACTTAAGTAATTTACATATTTATAGTAATTGCCGCCGCAGGTCGCCGTCCGGCGGTCGCTACCGCATCTTCAACGCCCAGTCGGTGTACTTCTTCGCCTGGGCCTGCAGGTCGGCATAGTACTTGGCATACTCCGCCCCGACCATCGGCTTCAGGGCGAGCCCGACGGCGTCCATCTTCTCCTTCATCTCGGTGGAGTTGATCGCCTTCAGGAAGGCGGTCTCGACGACCTTGCAGATGTCGGCCGGCGTGCCTTTGGGGGCGCCGACGCCGCGCGTCGAGGAGGAGATCACCGTCGGCATGCCGAGTTCCGGCGTGGTCGGGATCTGCGGCAGGAACTTCGAGCGTTGGGTGTCGGTGACGGCAAGGCCGCGGATCTCGCCGGTTCCGACGCGCTTGAAGACGCTGCCGACATTGTCGAAGGCCACGTCGACATGACCGCCGAGCACGCCGGTGAGCTGCTGCGCGCCACCGTCGAAGTGGACGATGCGGAACTCGCAGTTGGCCGCCTCCTGTACCATCAGGATGGCGAGGTGGTCGTCGCTCAGGATGCCGGTGGTGCAGGCGCTGATCTTGCCCGGGTTCTTCTTCGCCGCGTCGACCAGGTCGGCGAGGGTCTTGTAGGGGCTGTCGCCCTTGACCCAGATGAAGCCCGGATCGAGCACTTGGTTCACGATCGGGATGAAGCTGTCGATCGTGAAGGCGGCCTTGCGCTCGGGATCGAGCGTGATGGTGTTCATGCCGGGCAGGTTGAGGAAGCCCAGCGTGTAGCCGTCGGGCCGGGCGCGGGC
The DNA here is from genome assembly GCA_016870055.1 of Alphaproteobacteria bacterium. Lineage (GTDB taxonomy): Bacteria > Pseudomonadota > Alphaproteobacteria > Reyranellales > Reyranellaceae > Reyranella. Next base: position 5,341 of record VGCQ01000039.1, read on the forward strand.
GATCTCGGTGAAGCCGATCTGGCCGCCGGCGCCGCCTTTGTTCACCACAGTGATGGGCTGGCCGAAGTCCTTTTCGGCAAGGCCCGCCAGGATGCGGGCGCCGACATCGGTGCTGCCGCCGGCCGGGAAAGCGACGACGAGCTGCACGGCGCGGCGCGGGTAGTTCTGGGCAAGGGCGGGGCTTGCGAGCGCGCTCGCGGCGGAGGCGGCGAGCACGGTACGGCGACGGATGAGCATGTGGTTCCTCCCTTTTGGCGTTGGCGTTGGCGTTGGCGTAGGTCTGGTCAGTCGACGTCGCTTTCCCGGAGCTTGTCGAGAGAACGCGGCTTGAACAAGAGAAAGCCGACAACGATCACCGGCACGGCGAGCAGGGCCAGCGCGACCGGCCGATCGAGGAAGATGGCGAAGCTGCCGCCCGATATCTCGAGTGTCGTGCGCAGGGATTTCTCCATCATCGGGCCCAGGATCAGCGCCAGAATGGCCGGCGCGACGGGGAAGTCGAGCTTGCGCAGCAGGTAGCCGATGATGCCGAAGCCCAGCATCACCCAGACGTCGAACAGGCTCTGCTTCAGGCCATAGGCGCCGATCACGCAGAAGATCAAGACGCCGGCGCACATGAAGCTGAACGGGATCTTGAGCAGCTTGGCCCACAGCCCGACCAGCGGCAGATTGAGGATCAGCAGGAGCACGTTGCCGACGAAGAAACTCGCGATCACCGTCCAGACGAGCTTGGGTTGCTCGGCGAAGAGAAACGGCCCGGGTGTTATGCCGTTGATGATGAAGGCGCCCATCAGCACGGCGATGGTGGGCGAGCTCGGGATGCCGAGCGCCAGCAGGGGCACCATCGAAGCGTTGGCATAGGCGTTGTTGGCGGTCTCGGCCGAGGCGACACCCTCGATCGCGCCCTGGCCGAACCGCTCGGGCGTCTTCGACAGGCGCTTCTCCAGCACGTAGGCCATGAAGGTCGGCACGATCGCGCCGACTCCCGGAATCAGGCCCAGCACGAAGCCGACGACGGTGCCGCGGCCGATTGCGCCGGCCGAATCGCGACATTCCTGCCGGCTCGGCAGCCAACTCTTGAGTTCGGCGTCGATCATGCGCGCCTGGCGCTTCTCTGCCGCAAGCAATAGCTCGGCGACACCGAACAGACCCATGACGACCGGCACGAAGCCGATGCCGTCGAACAGCTCCTCGACGCCGAAGGTGAAGCGCGGCGCGCCGCGCACCGGATCGACGCCGATCATGGCGAAGAGCAGGCCGATCACCGTCATGAGCAAGGCGGCCAGGATGTTCTTGCCGGCAAGCCCGACGACCAGGCAGAGGCCTGCGACCATCAAGGCGAAGAACTCGGCGGGGCCGAATTTCAGCGCCAACGAGGCGAGCGGCATGGCGACCACGACCAGCGCTACGGTGGCGAGCGTGCCGCCGACGAAAGAGCCGATGGCGGCAATGCCCAGGGCCGAACCGGCGCGGCCCTGGCGCGCCATCTGATGGCCGTCGATGCAGGTCACCACCGAGGCTGCTTCGCCCGGAACGTTGATCAGCACCGAGGTGATGGTGCCGCCATACATCGCGCCGTAGTAGATGGCGCACAGCATGATGATGGCGCCAGTGGCGTCGAGGCTGAAGGTGAGCGGGATCAGGATCGCCGTCCCGGCGGCCGGTCCCAGGCCGGGCAGCAGCCCGATCAACGTGCCGAGCATGCAGCCGGCAAAGGCGTACAGCAGATAGTGAACGGAGAGCGCCGCCGCGAAACCCGAGAGGAGATGACCGAGCGCATCCATGATCAGAATCCCAATCGGCCTTCCGGCAGCAGCACGTCGAGCCACGTGGTGAAGACGTGGTAGACGCCATAGCTGCCGGCGATCGCGAACAGGGCGATCACCCACCATCGCCGCTCGCCCAGCGCGACGACCAGGGCGGCGTTGAAGGCCAGCATGGTGAGGCGAAAGCCCACGACGTCCATGATCGCCGTGGCGATCATCAGAAACACCACGATGACGATGCTGCGCCTGCCGCCTTCACCGTGCGGCAAGACGGCCATGTCGTCGTCGGGTCCGGTTGCGTCGCGGAAGGTGGTGATCAACAAGGCTACGGCCAGCAGCGCGCCGATCAACGCCAGCCAGAACGGAAAGAAGCCCGGGCCGGGGCCCAGGCGGTCCATCAGCGGCAGCAACAACGACTGCCAGATCGCAAACAGGCAGAAGGCCAACATGGCGCCTGTCGCGATCAACCGACCTCGGCGCATGTCCGGCGGCCCTCCCTGTTTTCTTTTTCCTCTCTGGCAGGTAGCATAGCGGCAAATTCGTATCGGGAGGAAGGATGAACAGGCTGGACGGCAAGGTCGCATTCCTGTCGGGCGCGGCGCGCGGCATCGGCGGCGCCACGGCGAAGCTGATGGCAAGTGTCGGCGCCAAGGTGGCGATCGGCGACGTGCTCGACGAACGCGGCCGGCAGACCGCGCGGGAGATCGAGGCGGCGGGTGGGCAGGCGCTTTATGTCTCACTCGATGTGACACGGGAGGCGAGCTGGACCGCGGCACTTGACGCCACGGTGAAGAGGTTCGGCAAGCTCGACGTGCTGGTGAACAACGCCGGGATCTTCAACGGCAAGGGTGTCGAAGAGGCCACCCTCGACGAGTGGGACAGGCTGGTGGCGGTCAACCTGACCGGTGTCGTGCTCGGCACGCGCGCGGCGCTGCCGCATCTCAAGGCAAGCGGCGCCGCCAGCGAGCATGGCGCGGCGATCGTCAACCTCGCCTCGGTGGCGGGCCTGGTCGGCTCCCAGCTCGACCCGCTCTATTCGTTGACCAAGGGCGGCGTCACCTTGTTCACCAAGTCGACCGCGCTCGAGTTCGGCCGCAAGGGCTACAAGATTCGGGTGAACTCGATCCATCCCGGCGTGATCGACACCGACATGGGCCAGCAGACCTTCGTCATGCGGGCGCGCGCCCAGGGCACCAACGACACCGAAGGCACGCGCGCGGTGTCGGTTCGCATGCATCCGATCGGCCGGCTCGGTCTCGCCGACGACATCGCCAAGGGCATCGTGTTCCTGGCCTCCGACGATGCCGGCTTCATGACCGGGTCGGGCCTGGTCGTCGATGGCGGCTATACCGCGCAGTAAGACTCAGAAGATTCCGGCCGCCAGCCCGGCTGCCATGGCGGCCCCCAGCTCCTCGCATTGCTCGACGAATACGGGCTGCCACGGGCCCTTGCAGATCAACGGTTCCTGCACCAAGCGCCAGTGCAGGCCGGTGAGGATCGTCTCGACGCCGCGGCGCGTGCCGGTGCCGTCACTGCCGGCTCGGATGTAGAGGGCGCAGGGCAACCCTTGCGTCTTGTCGAGCAGCGGATTGTACGAGCGGTCGAAGAAGTCCTTTAGCGCGCCGCTCATGTAGCCCAGGTTTTCGGTCGTGCCGAGGACGACCGCCTGGGCGGCCAATACGTCGTCAGGGCCGGCTTGCAGCGGCGCCGCGACGCGCACGTCGATACCCGTTTCGCTGAGCGCGCCCCGCGCGACGGCGGCGCGCAGGGAAAGAGTGTTCTCCGACGGCGCATGCGCCACAATGAGCAGCCTTTTGGACATGGACGAGTTGTACCCCGAGACGTGCCGACATGCTGAAGAAACTCCTGATCGCCAATCGCGGCGAAATCGCCATCCGCATCGCCCAAGCCGCCGCCGAGCTCGACATCGCCACCGCTGGCATTCACTCCGAGGACGACGCCGCGTCGCTCCATGTCCGGCGAGTCGATCAGGCGGCTGCCGTCAAAGGCAAAGGCGCCGCGGCCTATCTCGATGTCGCCGGAGTCATTGCCGCGGCAAGAGCTATGGGCTGCGATGCCGTCCATCCGGGCTACGGCTTTCTCTCCGAGAACGCCGATTTCGCCCGAGCCTGCGCCGCGGCCAAGATCGTCTTCGTCGGTCCGACACCCGACCAGCTCGATCTGTTCGGTGACAAGGCACGCGCCCGCGGCCATGCGCAAAAGAGCAAGGTGCCGGTGCTGGCCGGCACCGGCGTCGTCGACCTCGCCGGCGCCATCGCCTTTTTCAAGGCACACGCCAAGACGGGCATGGCGCTGAAGGCGATCGCCGGCGGCGGCGGCCGCGGCATGCGGCTGATCAAGTCCGAAGGCGAAATCGCCGACGCTTTCACTCGCGCCTCGGCCGAAGCGAAGTCGGCGTTCGGCAACGGCAGCCTCTACGCCGAGCGGCTGGTCGGTCGAGCGCGCCACATCGAGATTCAGATCGTCGGCGACGGCAAAGGCGGCATCGTTGCCCTGGGCGAGCGCGAGTGCACCATCCAGCGCCGCAGCCAGAAGATCGTCGAGTTGGCGCCCAGCCCCAATCTCGCGGCATCGCTGCGCAAGAAGATCGTGGCGGCGGCGGTCGCCATGGCCAAGGCCGCGAAGTATCGCAGCCTCGGCACCTTCGAGTTCCTGGTCGAAGGCGACGAGTTCTTCTTCATCGAGGCCAATCCGCGCCTGCAGGTCGAGCACACGGTGACCGAGGAGGTTTGGGGTGTCGATCTGGTCAAGACTCAGCTGCGGTTGGCGTCGGGCGAGAGTCTGGTCAAGACCGGAGTCGGGGAGGCCAAGCCGCGCGGCCATGCCTTCCAGCTTCGCGTCAACATGGAGACCATGACCGCCGATGGATCGGCCAAGCCGGGCGGCGGCACGCTCACCATTTTTGAGCCGCCGTCGGGCCCCGGCGTGCGTGTCGACACCTACGGCTATGCTGGATACCGCACCAATCCGAATTTCGATTCGCTCATCGCCAAGCTGATCGTGCACAGCCCGTCGGCCGACTTCGCCGACGCGCTGGCACGTGCCGAACGGGCGCTGGCGGCGTTCCGGCTGGACGGCGCACCGAGCAACATCGCGTTCCTGCGTGCGCTGTTGGCGCATCGCGACTTCCGCGCCGACAGGGTTCACACGCGCTTCGTCGACGAGCAGGCCAAGGTCCTGATCGATGCGGCAGCCACGCTTCAGCCGGGTCTCTACTTTCCCGCCACCGCTGCCGCTGCCACCTCGGCGGGACGACAGGCGGGTGCCCGGGTCGATGCGGTCGATCCGTTGGCGGTGCTGACGTTCGGCAAGGCCGTGCAGCCGTCGGCGCCTGCGGCCGAGCCGGAATCGCCCGAAGGGACCGTGGCTGTTCCGGCGCCGATGCAGGGCACGATCGTCAGCCTTGCCGTCGGCGAGGGCGCCGCCGTCGCAGCCGGCCAGCCGCTTCTGATCATGGACGCCATGAAGATGCAGCACGAGATCCGCAGCCCGGTGCGCGGCTACGTGCGGCGCATCGCCGTCGAGGTCGGCGAGACGATCTACGAAGGCCATGCGCTGATGTTCGTCGAGGAGGCCGATGTCGAGGTGAAGAGCGCGGCGGCCGAGGAGGCGATCGATCTCGACCATGTCCGGCCCGATCTCGCCGAGTACTTCGAACGGCGCGCCCTGACGCTCGACGAGCGGCGGCCCGATGCAGTGGCGCGCCGTCGCAAGACCAACCAGCGCACGGCACGGCAGAACCTCGACGATCTGGTCGATCCCGGCAGCTTCGTCGAATGGGGCGCCTTTGCCATCGCGAGCCAGCGCACGCGCCGGACGACCGAGGACCTGATCGAGAAGACGCCGGCCGACGGGCTGATCACCGGCATCGGACGGGTCAATGGCTCGTTGTTCGGTGCCGAGCGCAGCCGGGTCGCGGTGGCGCTCTACGACTACACGGTCCTGGCCGGAACACAGGGCAAGACCAACCATCACAAGAAGGACCGACTGTTCGAGATCGTCGAGGAACAGCGCATTCCGCTCGTCTTCTTCACCGAGGGCGGCGGCGGTCGGCCGGGCGATGTCGACGTGCAGTCGGTGGCCGGCCTCAACACCATGGCCTTCCACATCTTCGGCCGACTGAGCGGCTCCTCGCCACTGGTCGGCATCAATTCCGGCCGGTGCTTTGCCGGCAACGCCGCGATCCTGGGCTGCTGCGACGTGGTGATCGCCACCAGGAACTCGTCGATCGGCATGGGCGGGCCGGCCATGATCGAGGGCGGCAATCTCGGCGTGTTCGCGCCCGAGGAAGTCGGCCCGATGAGCGTGCAGGTGCCCAACGGCACCGTCGACATCGCGGTCGAGGACGAGGCCGAGGCGGTCGCCGTGGCCAAGAAGTATCTGTCCTACTTCCAGGGTGCGCTGCCGGAATGGCGGGCCGCCGATCAGCGGCTGTTGCGCCGCGCCATTCCCGAGAACCGGTTGCGCGTCTACGACGTGCGCGACGTCATCAAGACCTTGTGTGACGAGGGCTCGGTGCTGGAGCTGCGTCGCGCCTTCGGGCTCGGCATGGTGACGGCCTTGGCGCGCGTCGAAGGCAAGCCGTTCGGCATCGTCGCCAACAACCCGACCCATCTTGCCGGCGCCATCGACTCCGACGGTTCCGACAAGGCGGCGCGCTTCCTGCAGCTTTGCGATGCCTTCGACCTGCCGGTGCTGTTCCTTTGTGATACGCCGGGCATGATGGTGGGGCCCGAGGTCGAGAAAACGGCGCTGGTGCGCCACTGTTCTCGGCTGTTCGTGACCGGCGCCAACCTCGGCGTGCCGTTCGGCACGATCGTGCTGCGCAAGGCCTATGGCTTGGGTGCGCAGGCGATGGCCGGCGGCTCCTTCCATGCCGGCACTTTCGCGATCTCCTGGCCGACCGGCGAGTTCGGCGGCATGGGACTGGAGGGTGCGGTCAAGCTCGGCTATCGCAAGGAGCTCGAAGCCCTCGTCGATCCCGCCGAGCGGCGGGCATTGTTCGACAAGATGGTGGCGGCGGCCTACGCCCGCGGCAAGGCGCTCAGCACCGCGACCTACTTCGAGGTCGACGAGGTGATCGATCCCGCCGATTCGCGGCACTGGGTGGCCACGGCCCTGCTCGGCGCGCCACCGCGGCCGCGCAAGCCGCACAAGAGGCGCCCGAGCATCGACACTTGGTAAGTACCGGCGTTTGGCGAGGAGACTGAAATGGACTTGATGGGAATCATTCCACCGATGACGACCCCGTTCCGGGCCAACGGCGACATCGACCTGGGACTCGTGAAGCCTCAGGTCGACTGGCTGGTGACCGGGGGGGCGCATGGCTTGGCGGCAGGCGGCAGCACGGGCGAGGGTCATACGCTGGAGGCCGGCGAGTTCCGCGACCTCATGGCGGCCACCTGCGAGGCGGCAGCCAGCCGCGTGCCGGTCGTGGCCGGCGTCATCGTCGACAGTACGCGGGCGGCCATCCAGCGCGGCCGGTTGGTGCGTGACATGAAGATTGCGGCCTTGCAGGTCACGCCGGTGCACTACCTCTTCCGACCGGACGACGAGGCCATGGTCGAGCATTTTCGTGCGGTCGCGGGAGAGACCGGACAGCCGATCATCATCTACAACGTCGTGCCCTGGACCTATCTGTCGCCAGCGCTGCTGGTCCGTATCATGCGCGAGGTGCCGGCCGTCATCGGCGTCAAGCAGAGCGCCGGCGATCTGAAGCTGTTCGCCGACTTGATGATCCAGGCCGATCCGCGCAGCCGGATCTTCAGCGCCGTCGATGCCCTCCTCTATTCGTCGTTCGCGCTGGGTGCGCACGGCGCGATCGCCGCGATCCTGACGGCAGCGCCGCGCGCCCTTCGCGTGCTGTGGGATGCGGTGCAGCAGGGCGACCACGCGCGCGGCCGTGCGCTGCACGAGAAGCTGCTGCCGCTGTGGAATGCGGCGGTCGGCGACAACCTTCCGGCCTGCACGCGCTACGCGCAGGCCTTGCAGGGGATCGATGCCGGCGTGCCGCGCGCACCGATGCCGCCGGCCTCGGCCGAGCAGCGGGCGAGAATCGAACCAGCGTTGAAGGTGTTGCTTGCGGCGCTCTGACCTCTACTGCGCCACCCAGAACGTGTCGGGCTGGTAAAGGCCGATATAACCGCCTGGATCCCAGGCGTAGTAGGCTTCCTTGGGCACGTTCTTGATCTTTGGTCCGACCACGATGGGTTGGCGGATGCCGTTCACCGTGCCGATGGTGAAGACCTCGTCGGCGTAGTGGCCAAGGATCTTCTCCCAGGCCTTGCGCCGCTCGGCCTCGTTGGTGCCCTGTTCCCATTCCTTGACGTAGTCGAGGAGCTTGCAGGCCGATTCGACATCGCACTTCTCGCCCTGTCGGCCTTTCGATTCCATGAACATGCCCCAGCGCGACCACTGCAGACCGCCCTGCATGGTCGGCGCGAATTCGCGCGGGCTGGTGTTGGGCGTCGGCACGGCAGTCACGACGCCGGCGAAGGCGGTCATGATCGCCTCGCCGGAGTAGGCGCGCAGGCGGAAGTTGTCGCGCGTCTGCGGCTTCACCAGCATCTTGATGCCGATCTTCTTCCACATCTCACCGATCAGCTGCAGCGCGTCGGCGTCCTCGGTTTCTTCGCTGGCATGCTCGACCACGATGGTCGCCGGCCGCCCGTCGGGCAGCAGGCGCGAGCCTTGGCTGTCCTTCTTGGTGAGGCCGACCTCGTCGAGAAGCTTGTTGGCGAGCTTGGGATCGTACTGCGCCCACTTCTTGGCGTAGTCGGGCTTGAACAGCTCGGAGCGCTCCATGATGGTGTTGCCCGAAGGCTTGGCGAGGCCGATGTAGACGACTTGGTTCAGCTCCTCGCGGTCGATGGCCACCGACAGCGCGCGGCGGAACCGCACGTCGCGCATCAACTTGCGCCATTCCTCGTCGTTGGCATTGAGGTTGGGGAAGAGCGCGAGCTGCGAGCCCGAACCGGATTCCCACAGCCGCACGTCGACGCCGGAGGTCTTGGCGCTCTTCTGCAGGAAGGTGTAGTCGCGCATGTTGATGTAGCGCGGCTGCAGATCGGCTTCGCCGAGGCCCGCCTTGGCCGGCACCAGGTTGACCGCCGCTTGGGTGAAGATCACGCGGTCGATGTAGGGCAGTTGCTGGCCCTTCATGTCGATGCGGTGATAGTAGGGGTTGCGTGCGAACACATAGCGCTGCGCCGGCGAGGCCGTGGTGTTGATCCACGGGTTGAGCGACGGCAAGTCGGGATTGTCGTTGGCGTACATGACGTCATGACGCCGATAGATCTGCACCCAGTTCGTGCCCTGCTGGCCGCCGCGGGCAGCCTTGGCGATGTCCTCGGCCGACGTGTATTTGGGATGGAACTTCTTGAGATAGTGCGCCGGGCGGAACAGGAACAACGGGGCGGCGCGTGCCTGGCTCTCGATGAAGTAGGGATTGGGCTTTTCCCAGCTGTACTTGATGGTGCGCTGATCGATGATCTCGACCTTGGGCGGCTTGCCGTCGACCAGAAGTTCAACCGACGGACCCGACGGCGAGAGCTCGGCGTTGTTGGTGACGTCTTCCCAGAAGAAGCGGAAATCCTCGGTCGTGAAGGGCTGGCCGTCCGACCATTTATGGCCGGCGCGCAGCTTGAAGGTGAACTCGCGGTCTTCCTTGACCTCGTAGCTCTCCAAGATGTCAGGCTGCAGCTTGAATTCGGGCGTGTAGACGATCAGGCGCGTGTAGCTGAAGACCGTCATGAGGCGCGTGTCGCGGGCGCTGCCGATCAGCATATTGAGCTGGCCGCCCTGCCGACCCGGCCCGTCGCCGCCGGCGAATTTCTTCACCACCAGCGGCTGCTGCGGCACGCGCTTGTCGACCGCCGGCAGGGTGCCCGACTTCACCCCCTGGGCGAACATCGGCGTCTCTTGCAGCGTCGGCAGCGGATCGGCGGCGAACGCCGGCGTGCACAACATGCCGAAAAGGAAGGCCTTGGCCAGAACGCGTCTTCTCATGCTTCCCTACGCTGTCAGTCGGCTTTGGCGCCGGACATTTTTACAAGCGCGGCCCACCGGCCGGCGTCATTGCGGATGAAATCGTCGAAAGCCTTCACCGTCAATGGCAGAGGTTCGACGCCGACCTGCCGCAGACGCTGGCCGAAAGGCGGATCGGTCAGTGCCACATTTATTTCACGATTCAGCCGCTCGACGACCGGTGCCGGCGTGCCGGCTGGCGCCACGATCGACTGCCAAGCCTGGAGGCCGAGGCCGGGATAGAGCTCGGTCAAGGCCGGGATATCCGGCTTGGCCGGATCGCGCCTATTGCCGGTCACCGCCAACGCCACGACCTTGCCCGCCGCGATCTGCGGCAGGGCGACCGAGGCATCGAGGAACATGAAGTCGAGGCGGCCCTCGCTGAGGTCGACCAACGCCTTGGCCGATCCCTGGTAGGGAATATGGGTCACCTGCAGCTTCTCGCGGTCCCTGATCAGCTCGACCAGGAGATGATGCGCCGTGCCGGCACCCGGCGAAGCGTACGAGTAGCCATCGGGTTTGCTGCGCAGCAAAGCGACCAGCTCCGGCAGGGACTTCGCCGGCAGGTTGGGGCGCACGACCAAATAGAAGGTGACGTTGCCCAGCAGGGCGACGCCGGTGAAATCGGTGATTGCAATCAGCGGCTTGGCATAGAGAAAGGGCACGATGCCCAGCGTGGTGCTGGTCGCGACCAGCAATGTGTAGCCGTCGGCCGGTTGCTTGGCGACGAAGGCCGCGCCGACCTGGGTGGCGGCGCCGGGTTTGTTGTCGACCACGACCGGCTGGCCGAGGGCTGCCTGCAGACGTTCGGCCACCATGCGGCCCAGCACGTCGGTGAGCGCCCCGGGCGGGAAGGGCACGACGATCTTCAGCGGCTGGCTCGGCCATGGCGCCTGGGCCAGTCCGGGCTGTGCGATCAGGGCGCCGCCCAGACCAACGAGCGCTGTGCGTCGGGTGAGGTTCATGGCTAGTAGCGGTCGAAGGCGCGCTTGGGTCCGGGCCGCGTGCCTTCGGCGATGGCGGGCTTTACGGCGCCATTAGCCTCGATGGTGTCGGGCGAGTAGGGTCCCTCGACCCCTTTGGGCCGCTGCCCCTTCACTGTGACGCGCTCCATGGTGCGGCGCGCCGGATAGTAGTCGTGCGCCGCGTAGTGCAGGACCGAGCGGTTGTCCCACATCACCAGCGTGTTCGGCCGCCACTTCACGCGCAACTGGTATTCGGGAACCGTGGCCTGCCGGTAGAGGAACGCCAGGAGCGTGTCGCTCTCGTCGGTCTTGAGATCCTTGATGCGCACGCAGAACTGTTGGTTGACGTAGAGGATGCGGCGTCCCGACACCGGATGGACGGCCACCACCGGATGCCAGGGATTGGGAAAGTCGTCCTCGAGCTTGCGCAGCTTGGGTCGATCGTTCGCCCCGAACAGTGGCCGCCATGGCTTGAAGTCGTGCAGCGTCTCCATGCCGTGGATGTGCTGCTTCATGCGCTCGCTGAGCCCGCGGTAGGCGGCGCTCATGCTCGAGAACAGGGTGTCGCCGCCGATCTCGGGCACGACCTTGGCGCGCAGGATGGTGGCCATCGGCGGCGCCTCGCGGAAGGTCTCGTCGGCATGCCAGATGTCGGTCAGCGCCGGCGGATTGTCCTTGGAGTAGTCGAGGATGATGACTTCCGGCTTGTCGGCGAGGTTGGGCGAGAAGGGATGGATCGACAGCTCGCCGAACAGTTTGCCGAACGCCATCTGCTGATCGATCGTGATGTCCTGGTCGCGCATCACGATCACCTCGTAGCGGACCAGCGCATCGTGCACGATCTTGAATTGACCCTCGCTCAGCGGTCGCGCGAGGTCGATGCCCGAGATTTCGGCGCCGATGAAGCCGTTGATGGGCTGGACGCGGATGTCGGCCGCTTCCTTGCGGACCGCCGCCGATGGGCTTGCCATGACTTCCTCCGGGATTTCGTTGCGCCGAGCCTACCGTCATCCGCCGCGTTGCGAAATGGTCTTGCCGGTTTGACGTGTCGCCGAGGACGCGCAAAAACCGCTTGGTCATAAGCCCGGGGGAGATATGGCCAGCGGCCTGGAAAACGAGTTCGCGACACTGCACGAGATCGTGAAGGCGGCGAAGATTCGGCTCAATGCCAACATCTGGGACTACCTGATCGGCGGCACCGAGACCGAGACGACGCTCAGGCGCAACCGCATGGCGCTCGATTCGATAGCCTTCAAGCCGCGCGTGCTGCGCGACGTGTCCAAGATCGATCCATCCTCGGAGATCCTCGGCAAGAAGATCCGGTTGCCGGTGATGCTGGCGCCGGTGGGCTCGCTCGAATCCTTCGAGACGGGAGGCGGCATCACGGTGGCCAAGGGAGCGGGGGCGGCCAATGTGGCGATGCTGATCAGCTCGGTGACGACGCTGAAGCTCGAAGACATCGTCAAAGGCGGTGCTGGGCCCAAGATCTATCAACTCTATGTCCGCGGCGACGATGATTGGGTGGCCGACCGCGTGCGCCAGGCGATGGGGGCGGGCTATGATGCGTTCTGCATCACCGTCGATACCCAGGTCTATTCCCGCCGCGAGCGCGACATCGCCAAGCGCTTCGTGAAGTCGTGGCGCGTCGCGGCGACCGGCCAGGATCATCAGGCGGCGTTCTCATGGGAGAACTTCAAGCGGGTGAAGGACAAGTTTCCCGACGTGAAGTTCATGCTGAAGGGCATCGGCACGGGCGAGGATGCCGACCTCGCCTGCCGGCTGGGCGTGTGGGCCGTCTACTGCTCGAACCATGGCGGGCGCCAGCTCGACCATGGTCGCGGCTCGGCGGCGGTGCTGCCCGAAGTGGTCGATGCCGTGGCCGGCCGCGCCAAAGTCGCGGTCGATGGTTCGTTCAGCCGCGGCAGCGACATCGTCAAGGCGGTCTGTCTCGGCGCCGACTGGGTCGGGCTGGGGCGGCTCTACTGCTATGGGCTCGCCGCGGCGGGCGCCGCCGGCATCGAGCGCGTGATCGAGCTGCTAGAGGAGGAGATGAAGGAGGTGATGGGCTTGCTCGGCGTCACCAGCCTGAAGCAACTCGACAAGAGCTACGTCTCGGCCGCCATGCCGACCAACCTACCCGGCGTGCACAGCGCCTTTCCGTTGCTGAATCTGGAAGACAAAGGCTACTAGTGTCCTGATTCGGAAGTTTTGACGATCTTAGCCTGGTTATCGGCAATTTTGAGATTTGCGAGGCAGAAGCGCTTGATGGTTGCGAGGATGTC